>CAVEKJ010000476.1:0-2002 GCA_963616205.1 Prevotella sp. | reverse complement strand
TTGTGATACGGCATCCTTTTTCCCTGAGCCTTGCAATGATAATTTCTTTTTGTTTATCCATCTTAAGACCTCTATTTCTTCTTTGTATGGTTTATTGATGTCGTATGTTCCGATGGACAGCTTCCGGCGCAGCCACTGCATCCGGCGCAGCCGCCACTGCACTTTCCGTTCTTTTTATCACGGATCACGCTTCTCGCTGCAAAATATACAATCACCAATAAAACCGCCAATACCACAATTGTTCCCATGACAATTCCTCCCTACATAGTCAAGTCTTTTTTCCTTGAAAATCAAGGTTTTTTTATGTTTCATCAATAAATATCTCAGAAGAAGGAGCCACAGGAATGGACATTTCTCTGTATCTGGTACGAAAATAGTGGATTTTGGGTGCACAAAGTAAAACGTCTTCTTATTTCGTTCTACCTGGCCTTGTGTGTACCCATCCATCTACGGCAGCGAACCTCCCATATCTACCAGGATCATCAGTCTATGCCGAGTCCTAACTTCTCTCGTCCCGCCTGTCCATAACCAGGGTGTCAGCTCAGCTCCTTTACAGGGTCATGCCCTCTGGTGTATATTCCTGCCGACTACTGGCTCATTCTTTGTTTGTTGTATTACTGACTTCTTTCCTGCAACAGCACCTTCCGGTGGACGTTTTCCTGTTACATTCCTTTTGTTGATTGCTTCCAGCTATCATGGCTGGTCTCAGCCCTCCATCTTTTCCTTTCAAAGGCTCAGACCGGCCATGATACACTGTTTCTTTCTCTTTATGCTGCTGGCTGCATTTCAGGCCTTACAATGTCATTTAACATCTTCTGACCGTCATAATCCACGCCTTTCGTTAATATCGTATAAAATATCCGGATCAGTTTACATGCCACCGCTATCACTGACTGCATCTTTTTCAGTGGATTTTTCTCCCTTGTCCGGTAATAACTATGGATCTCCTTGAACTCTTTATTTTTCCCGATCACGGATATCGCAGCTTCATACAATGCATATCTCAAACGCTTTCTTCCCCTGTGGCTGATCCTGCTCTCCCCGTTATGTTTTCCTGAGCTGTCTGCAACAATGGCATAACCGGCAAGCTTCTGTACCTGTTTCGGATTATCAAAACGTCCAATGTCTCCTACTTCTGCAATAAAGCAGCTTACCGTCTTTATCCCTATCCCATTGATCTCCATCAGCTTATCTATATAGGGAATCTCAGAAAGTGTCTCCTCTATCTCTTCCATAAGTTCATCCATCCGTTTCTTATATCCTTCGTAATCTTCCAGCAGGTTTCGGATCTCTTTTCTGGCACTTCTTGGTGCTTCCGTATTTCCGATGCTGTGCTCCGCTGCTGTTACCAGGATCCTTGCCCTCTTTATCCCAGCGCCTTTCAGCCTTGCATCTCTCCATATCTTATTCACTCCATCCACGCCAAGCTCTTTGATATCGCAGGGCAGTGGTGCCTGTTTGATTACCATCAGTCCGCTTACTGCATCTGGATTCCTGTAAACGTCTTTTATTTCCGGAAAATAGATGCTGAACCAGCGGGCAATCCTGTTTTTGATCCTTGTGATCTCTTCCTGTGTCTGAATACGAAGGTTAGACAGATTTCTGATCTCTGCATAGATCCCGGTTGGAATGTATGGATATGAGAATCTTCCTTCATTTACCAGACCCGCAATTGTCTTTGGATCCTTACGGTCATTTTTGCTCGGATTATTGTCATCCAGTTCTTTAGATTTCTTGACATGATGCGGGTTCACATGTACCGGCTTCATTCCCTGTTCCTGCAGGTACGCTCCAAGATTCAGCCAGTAGTGGCCTGTTGGTTCCATTCCTGGAATAATAACATCCATTCCATGTTTCTCTGCTATATCGTCCATCCATTCTTTGAATGCTGCAAACCCAGCTTCATCATTACTGAAAGCAAACGGCTTCTTTGAGTACTCATAATTGCGCCAGCTAAAAGCCCTTGC
This sequence comes from Prevotella sp., assembly GCA_963616205.1. GTDB lineage: Bacteria > Bacillota > Clostridia > Lachnospirales > Lachnospiraceae > Blautia_A. The sequence continues at coordinate 35 of CAVEKJ010000476.1, read as the reverse complement.
ATAATGGGTTTCACTTCCCACATCAATACCAACAA
>CAVEKJ010000475.1:0-2006 GCA_963616205.1 Prevotella sp. | reverse complement strand
GGGTAGATATCACCGCACCTTCCCTTTTCACATCCTGTTTCTTTGCCTGTTCTTCCAGCTTTCTGGTGTACTCATCCATATAAGCCAGCCATTCCTCTAATGTTTTCTTTCCTCTTGCGCTTTCATGGATCTGATTTAAGGTTTCCACAAGCTCTTCTGGTTTTATTTTACGATACCTTGCATATTCCTGCAAGTATTCTTCGTATCCCATGCCGTTCCGGATAAAATTGATGGCTGCATAAGGAGCCATGGTCTTTAAAATGCGAAGATGAGTCTCCAGAGTCGTGATCCGGTCGCACATCCAGTCCTTATCCTTATAAAATTCTCCAAGATCCTTAAAATCAACCGTTTTCTCAGTAAGGGCATCCCTGGCTATATATCGGTTAGGCCGGTTCATGATCTCCAGAAATGTGCTCCGGCTCCGGTCTCCCTGTGCCATTTTCAGATAGGCGATCATATTCCGGCAGATCCAGTGTCGGAACAGATTGGGCAGTTTTTCTTTCATGGTAAAGGGAACCCCATACTCCACCAATGCTGCCACCAACCCCTCTGCTTCCTGATTGGTCCGGAAAAGAAGTGCGGTATCTTCGATGTCCTCGCCTTTTTCCATGCGTTTCCGCAGCAGGTTCGCAATTTCCATATATTCGTCTCTGGGATTTCGAAATTCTTTTACCTGTACCGGTTCTCCCGGCGCATTGGGTGTGGAAAGTTTTTTTACATAACGGTTTTCGTTGTTGTCGATCACCTTCATTGCCGTATTTAAAATATTTTCACTGCAACGGTAATTGATATCCAGAAGTACTGTCTCTGTATTTTTAAAGTCTTCCGGAAAATTCAGCATGATCTCCGGACGGGCACCGCGGAAATGATAGATAGACTGATCATCATCTCCTACCACAAACAGGTTGTTCTCCGGTGCCGCCAGCATCTTCACGATATCATACTGAAGATGGTTGATATCCTGAAACTCGTCCACCAGAATATATCGGAACTTTTTCTGCCAGGCAGAAAGGATATCCTTTCGCTTCTTCAGAAGTTCATAACAGCTTAGCAGCATATCATCAAAATCCAGTTTTCTTCTCTCGTTCAGGACTTTGCGGTATCCCTGAAAGATCTGACGGAATACTTCATCCGGACAACAGGATGAATAATAGTGCTCCAAATCGATCCTTCCACCTTTCACAACACTGATCTCTTTGGCCACCTCTTCCACAAAATCTCCCTCCTGGGACTGCTCTGTGGCGCAGTTTACCACCAGCTCCCTCAGGATCGCGTATTTTTCTTCTTCGGACAGGATATTTCCTCCATTCAGGCCATACGCCTGCTTAAGGATTCCGTAAAACACTCCGTGAAAAGTTCCAAACGTGACACCGGTTCTCGAAACACCGGTAAATTTCAGAAAACGCTCTTTCATTTCCACTGCTGCTGCCCTGGAAAAAGTCACAACAAGAACAGAGGAAGCCGGTATCTTCCCTTCATGGATCATATGTGCTGTTCTTTCTACTATGACGGAAGTTTTCCCCGAACCGGGGCCTGCCAGAACCATCATAGGCCCTGACAGGTGGGCGATCGCCCTTTTCTGAGATGGATTTCGTTTCATGATCGGATCATCCGTGATACATTTATTCGCGTTCAAGTTTCTCGATTGCTGCATGAACACGTTTCAGTGTCTCTTCCTTGCCGATGATCTCCATGATCTCTGTAGCTCCGGCCGGTGTCATCTGTTTGCCGGATACCGCGGTACGAAGGGGCCACATTACATATCCGTTCTTATAGCCATGCTCTTTTACAAAAGCACTTAAGGACGCATACAGCGGATCATTGGTGTAATCTTCCTGAGCCTCAAGTACCGGAAGTACTTCTTTGAGAACTGCAAGGGAAGTCTCCTCTGTTGTTTTCATTTTTTTGTGACGGTACATTGCGCTGTCATACTCCGGAACTGCCTCAAAGAAATCTACAAGCTCCGGGATATCCGGGAATACTTCGATCCTGGTCTGGACCATACC
>CAVEKJ010000474.1:0-2011 GCA_963616205.1 Prevotella sp. | reverse complement strand
CATAAATACGGAGTAAAAGCAGTCATCGTCATGCCGACCACCACACCATTGATCAAAGTAGAGCGTACTAAGAGTTATGGTGCGGAAGTTATCCTTCACGGAGACGTATACGATGAGGCTTGTGCATATGCATTACAGCTTGCGGAGGAAAAGGGCTATACTTTCATCCATCCGTTTGATGACCCGGCAGTAGCAACCGGACAGGGAACCATCGCCATGGAGATCGTACAGGAACTTCCACTGGTAGATTATATTCTGGTACCGATCGGAGGAGGCGGACTTGCAACAGGTGTTTCCACTCTTGCAAAACTCCTCAACCCACATATCAAAGTCATTGGTGTTGAGCCGGCTGGAGCAGCCTGCATGAAGGCATCCCTGGAGAAGGGGGAGGTCGTAACCCTTCCTCACGTAAACACCATCGCCGATGGTACTGCAGTGCAGACTCCTGGAAAAAATATCTTCCCATATATCCAGGAGAATCTGGATGATATCATCACCATCGACGATGATGAGCTGATCGTGGCTTTCCTGGATATGGTAGAAAATCACAAGATGATTGTAGAGAACTCCGGACTTCTTACCGTAGCGGCTCTCCGCCATCTGGATGTGAAGAAAAAGAAGATCGTTTCCATCTTAAGCGGTGGAAATATGGATGTGATCACCATGTCTTCCGTTGTACAGCACGGACTGATCCAGCGTGACCGTATCTTCACCGTATCCGTACTTATCCCGGATAAGCCAGGTGAACTGGTACGTGTCGCAAGTGTGATCGCTGAAAATCAGGGTAATGTCATCAAGCTGGATCACAACCAGTTTGTAAGCACCAACCGAAATGCTGCTGTAGAACTTCGGATCACCATGGAGGCTTTCGGCACAGATCATAAGAACCAGATCGTTGCAGCTCTGGAAAAAGCGGGTTGCAAACCGAGAGTGGTACGTGCTATACTGTAGGATGTGTTATATTGCAATAACAGAAACTTCTGACCGGACTGTTGCATATGATGTAACAGCCCGGTCTTTTGCGAAAATACTTGTATAGACAGAAAGGACAGATAAATATGTGTGGAATTGTAGGATTTACAGGCAAACACCAGGCAGCTCCGATCCTTTTAGATGGACTCTCCAAGCTGGAATACCGGGGATATGACTCTGCGGGAATCGCCGTACGCAACGGAGAGGGCGAGACCGAAGTGATCAAAGCCAAAGGAAGACTGAAAGTTCTGTCAGAAAAGACAAACGGCGGCGAGACAGTACCGGGAACCTGTGGCATCGGTCATACCAGATGGGCAACTCACGGAGAACCTTCTGAGAACAATGCACATCCGCATATGACAGACGACGGTAATATCGTAGCAGTCCACAACGGGATCATTGAGAACTATCAGGAACTGAAGAATAAACTTACCCGTAAAGGTTATACCTTCTATTCTGAGACAGACACCGAAGTAGCAGTCAAACTGATCGACTACTATTACAAGAAATATGAGGGAACACCGGTGGATGCCATCACACACTCCATGGTGCGTATCCGAGGTTCCTATGCCCTTGCGATCATGTTTAAGGATTATCCTGGCGAAGTTTATGTAGCCAGAAAAGACAGCCCGATGATCCTGGGTGTGTCAGAAGGGGAATCCTTTATCGCTTCTGATGTACCGGCAATCCTGAAATACACCCGCAATGTATATTATATCGGCAATATGGAGATGGCGCGTGTGAAAAAAGGCGAGGTCACCTTCTACAATCTCGATGGAGATGAGGTCGAGAAAGAGCTGAAAACCATTGAATGGGATGCAGAAGCAGCAGAAAAAGCCGGATACGAACATTTCATGATGAAAGAGATCCATGAGCAGCCGAAGGCAGTGTTAGACACACTGAACTCTGTGCTCAAGGATGGAAAGATCGATCTTGGAGAAGTAGGACTTGAGGAAGAAGCAATCCGAAATATCCAGCAGATCTACATCATAGCCTGCGGATCCGCCTACCATGTAGGAATGGCAGCACAGTATGTGAT
>CAVEKJ010000473.1:0-2022 GCA_963616205.1 Prevotella sp. | reverse complement strand
TTCTTCATTGCTTTATCCAGCTGACGGATATCCGGCAGATAAACAATACGGAAATGATCCGGCTCATTCCAGTTAAAGCCTTTGCCCGGAACGATGAGCACCTGCTTGTCATGAAGGAAATCCAGGGCAAACTGCTCATCATTATAGATATTAAATTTCTCGGTATCGATCTTCGGGAATATGTAAAATGCCGCGCGTGGCTTCACTGCGGAAATTCCCGGGATATCATTCAGAGCCTTGTAGATAAAGTCTCTCTGCTCATAAACGCGTCCGCCTGGCTGGATATATTCGTTGACACTCTGATATCCTCCCAGTGCAGTCTGTACAATGGACTGAGCCGGAACATTGGAACAAAGACGCATGGAAGAAAGCATGTTGATTCCTTCAATATAGCCTTTGGCCTTGTTCTTGGCTCCGCTTAAGATCATCCATCCGATACGGAAACCTGCGATCATATGAGACTTGGACAGTCCGGAAAATGTCACACAGAATACATCCGGCGCAAGAGACGCAATGGATGTATGTTTGTAGCCATCCATAACAAGACGGTCATAGATCTCATCGGAAAAGATGATCAGCTCATGCTCTCTCGCAATGTCTGCGATCTGCTCCAGGATCTCTTTCGGATAAACCGCACCGGTCGGGTTATTCGGATTGATGATAACGATCGCCTTGGTCCTTGGTGTGATCTTGCTCTTGATATCCTCGATATCCGGATACCAGTCGGACTGTTCGTCGCAGATATAGTGGACTACATTTCCACCTGCCAGTGTGGCAGTTGCAGTCCACAGCGGATAATCCGGAGCCGGGATCAGGATCTCATCTCCGTTATCCAGTAACGCCTGCATACAAAGATTGATCAGCTCACTGACACCATTTCCTGTATAGATATCATTGATGGTAACTCCCGGGATCCCGCGCAGCTGTGCATACTGCATGATCGCCTTTCTTGCGGAAAAAATACCCTTGGAATCAGAGTACCCCTGTGAAGTACGCACATTGCTCAGCATATCAAGAATGACTTCCTGCGGTGCAGAAAATCCAAAAGGATAAGGATTACCAATATTCAGCTTCAGGATCTCCATCCCGTCTTCTTCCATTCTGGCAGCCTCATCTACAACCGGTCCTCGTACGTCATACAGTACGTTGTCAAGCTTTGATGATTTCCCGAATGTTCTCATAAAAACCACTCCTTTATCTGTTTTCACTATTATTTAAGCGTTTTGCTCTCATAGTCAAAAAATATTTATTTCTATATCTTCTCACATTTGGGCTTTCAACGCAAGAAATAAAAATTCAAAAAAAATTTAATTTAGCACTTCCCTTTTTTAGCATGTTAATGTATAATAGCACTCGAATTAAATTTCAAACACAATTTAATACGTGATGAGGAGGAAACAACTATGTCTTACACAGAAGAAGTTTATGAAAGAGTTGTAGCACAGAATCCTGGCGAGCCAGAATTCCATCAAGCAGTTAAGGAAGTTCTTGACTCCCTTAAAGTCGTAATCGACAAAAATGAGGAAGAATATCGCAAACTTTCCATTCTTGAGCGTCTTGTAGAGCCAGAGAGAATCATCTCCTTCAAAGTACCGTGGGTTGATGACAACGGAACTGTACAGGTTAACAAAGGATACCGTATCCAGTTCAACAGTGCGATCGGACCATACAAGGGCGGCTTAAGATTCCATCCTTCCGTAAACCAGAGCATTCTTAAATTCCTTGGTTTTGAGCAGATCTTCAAAAACTCTCTTACAGGCCTTCCGATCGGTGGTGGAAAAGGTGGCTCCAACTTCGATCCTAAAGGCAAATCTGACAGAGAGGTTATGGCATTCTGCCAGAGCTTTATGACAGAGCTTTGCAAATATATCGGCGCAGATACAGATGTTCCGGCTGGTGACATCGGTGTTGGCGGACGTGAGATCGGTTATCTCTTCGGACAGTACAAGAGAATCCGCGGTCTTTATGAGGGTGTCCTCACAGGAAAAGGCCTTACATTCGGCGGTTCTCTGATCCGTACAG
>CAVEKJ010000472.1:0-2023 GCA_963616205.1 Prevotella sp. | reverse complement strand
ATATAACGTTCAATCGTAGCCTTAGACGCGTTACCAATACTTGCAGCAAAATATCCATCACTCCAGAATGTGTGCTTTTCCCAAAACTGCGTTTTTAAAAAGGCCTCATGTCTTCTCCATATATGATAGGCTGTGTATGATTTTAATATGGTAACGATCTGTGTAATACTGTCTGTGGGATTATATTGCAGCAATATATGTATATGATCCTTATCAGATTCCATCCTGCGTATATACCATTGGTGTGATTTGCAGCAATCGAAAACAAACTGCTTAATATCTGTATCGATGCTGCCTTGCATTAGATCCTTGCGATACTTGACCACGAATATTAGATGTACATACAACAAATTTTTGTTATGCATACGATGTTGATAATCATCCGGTGATTTAAAAAAGTTCCCTATAATTATAAGTCTTTCTTGCTTTTCAATACACTGTGCGTTATAATTATAGTAGTGATAAGGATATAAGACAATGGCTAATATTGTTAAGACAATGAAATTACATATCCACCCTTCCAATCAGGATGTGACCGCCCTTACGAACGTAACAGAGGTTTATCGTCAGGGTTGTAATTTTGTGTCTGAATATATCTTTAATAACGGTTTTCCATTGAATTCAGTAAAATTAAGTAATCTTTTGTATCACAGCATACGAGATACTTTTGGCTTAAAGTCTCAGTTTACTCAGTCCTGCATAAAAACAGCCATTGCAAGATATGCAACTGTACAGGAACAGTTAAAAGCCAATCCGTATAGCTATACTGATGAAGACGGAAACCGTCAGTACATTGGGAAAACTCTTGAGTGGCTTCAAAGACCAATCGTCTTTAAAAGACCACAGGCAGATCTTGTAAGAAATCGTGATTACAGTTTTGTGACCGATAAGAGAACTAATGAAACATTATTGTCTTTAAACACATTGGGAGAAAGAATCAAGGTTTCTTTTGATGTGCCAGACTGCTTTAAAGACTACTTTGACGGTACATGGTCGTTCGGAACAGGCAAGATAGTCTCTCTTAACGGTGAATGGTATTTCCATATACCCATGATCAAGGAATATACCGAGGTATTCTCAAAAGAAACTGTTAAACATGTTGTTGGTATTGACAGAGGACTTAGATTCCTTATCACCACATATGATGACAAAGGAAAAACCGGTTTTATAAACGGTAAGGACATTCTTAAGAAACGTGACGCTTTCCAAAAAGTCAGAGATGAATTGCAAGCAAAGGAAACAAAGTCAGCAAAACGTGCTCTTAAACGTATTTCGGGACGAGAGAACCGCTGGATGTCTGATGTAAACCATCAGATATCAAAGACACTCGTTCAGAAGTATGAACCTGGCACGCTGTTTGTGATTGAAAACCTTGCAGGAGTCAGCTTTGATGAAAAGAATCTGGGTTCTCGCAGCAAGAAAGGCAAACGAGAATTAAGGTCTTGGACATTTTATCAGCTGGAGCAGTTTTTAATATACAAAGCTGCGGCTGTCGGATCCGAAGTTCTCAAAGTAAAGGCCGATTACACATCTCAACGCTGTCCTAAATGTGGCCGTATCCATAAGCAGAACAGACACCATGATTCCCATGAGTATATTTGCGATTGTTGTGGATATCGTTCTAATGACGACAGGGTTGGAGCAATGAACATCCAGACATTAGGCACGATGTATATATCAGGAGATACGAATCCAAGATTTGGTGTTCGTAAAGAAAAATAACATATTCCAATCGGGTATATCCTGATGGATTAAAAAACGGGTGTTGTCAATCACCCGGCGATGTATCCGCAATCCCATGTACCTGGGAAGATACGCTAAAATCTAGCTTGGAAGCACTTATAAGTGACGTTAGGACCAAGTAAGCGAGATACAAACCTCTAAACGCTATTGGGTAACGTGGCCGTTAGCAAGCCCCGATCCCTTTAGGGTCGGGGTAATTGACAAAATCGTTCAGAGAGCAAAATGCCTAAAACGAGGAGATGAAACTGGATTATGTTATCTAACCAGCGAAGAATGTAAG
>CAVEKJ010000471.1:0-2024 GCA_963616205.1 Prevotella sp. | reverse complement strand
GAATATTTTTCCGTTCCAGGAAGAGGCGGACGTGATGTTTAATTCTGCCCTTGTATATGAACTTGCCTGCCTGAAGGTTTATGCGGAACCGCTGCTTTTTGGAATTGACAAGAGTGAACCGGAGTATCAGGAGGCGAAAAGGCTTCTGAAGTTTCTGGATTATTTTGTGCCGGTGCCATGTGAGGGTGTTCCGTTTAATTCGCTTTTGAGGGAGTTTATTGGCGGTAGTTGTTTTAATGTATAAATTAATTGCATAAATAAAAAAGATACGTGTAGATATAAGGCTCTATGCAGTGCAGATATCGGTTGACACAAAGATGAGAAGATTTGGATTTCTCTGTGCGTAGGATCTGTAGTGTGTGGAGCCTTTTGAGTGTGAATCAGAAAAGTTAAAGTCCTCTGTGGTGCTGCGGATGGATGACGGGATTTACAGGACTTAAAGGAAAGGGAAAATGATCATGAAAGAAAAAGTACAACTGACAAAACTGGCTCCAAACTGTGGCTGTGCGGCAAAGGTTGGACCGGGCACTCTGGCGGGGGTTCTTGGAAATCTACCGAAATTTTGTGATCCGGATCTTCTGGTTGGGACGGATACATCGGATGATGCGGCGGTTTACCGGGTGAGTGAAGATCTGGCGCTGATCCAGACACTGGATTTTTTTACGCCGGTGGCAGATGATCCTTACGATTTCGGACAGATTGCGGCGGCGAATGCGTTAAGTGATGTGTATGCCATGGGCGGAACGCCGAAGACGGCTTTGAATATTGTGGCGTTTCCGAAGGATATGGATGTGGAGATCTTGGGAGAAATCTTGCGGGGTGGTGCAGATAAGGTGATGGAGGCCGGTGCGGTTCTTGCCGGCGGCCATACGATTCAGGATGATACGCCGAAGTATGGGCTTAGTGTGACTGGTTTTGTGGATCCGAAGAAATTCTGGAAGAATTTTGGGGCGCAGACTGGGGATAAGCTGATTCTGACGAAGCCGCTGGGTGCGGGGATCGTGAATACGGCGATCAAGGCAGATCTGGTGACGGAGAGGGCGCGTAAGGCGGTGCTGGCTTCCATGAAGAGACTGAACCGGGATGCCTGTGAGATTTTGAAAGAGTTTGAGGTACATGCCTGTACGGATGTGACGGGATTTGGCCTTGGGGGACATGCCACGGAGATGGCTGTGGCCAGTGACCGGACGATTGTGATTGATACGGAGATGTTGCCGGTGCTTCCGGATGTGGAAGAGTTTGCTTCTATGGGGTTGATTCCGGGGGGAGCTTACAGGAACCGGGAGTTTGCTGAGAAAACCGGAGTGAAGAGTTCGGCGGTACTCTGGCGGGAGGATCTGGTGTTTGATCCGCAGACTTCGGGAGGATTGCTGGCGGCGGTGCCGGAGAGGGATGTTCCGTGTATTATGGAGAAATTGAGTGCGGCTGGTTTGCTGGCTGGGGTGATTGGTGAGGTTGTGGACCGGTGGGAGTGGACGTTGGAGATTCGGTAGGAGTGACGAACGGATGGTTGGCGAACGGACACCTGCGGGAGAGGATATCAGTCCGGGCAGGGACTCCGTCGGGGGATACTACTAGGACTCCGTGAGCCGGCTAAAAGCATTGCGGCAGGGTCAGAACTCGCCGCTGGCTCAGACAGCTGACCCTGCCGCAATAACGCCGTCTCCCGCAGTCCAAGTAGTTATCACCCCTCCTCCGCAGCAGCCCGAACCGATATCCTCTCCCACAGGCTGGAGCCTCCAGCCATGGAGGACGGAAGCGGACGCGGGGCGTCCTGTCCTGTGGTGGTGAAATCAGATTGGCATAGAGCAGCACATGAGTAGCGAAGAATGCAGGAATCAGATTGGCATAGAGTAGCATTTTGAATATCGAAGAATACAGGAACCAGTTCGGCACAGCGTGTCATTCTGAATACCGCAGCATACAGATACAGGTTAACAGTGTTACACATTGGAGATGTAACACAAGTTTCCGTGCCCAAGAGGGTGGGGGTGCAGGGGGAGGGCCTTCGGGCTTACGGAACT
>CAVEKJ010000470.1:0-2025 GCA_963616205.1 Prevotella sp. | reverse complement strand
TGAGTGAGGTATACAGTCATCGTCTTCAGGATGTGATCCGTAAGTGCGCGTCAGAATGCAGCATCAAACTGCAGGAGGGTGTTTATGTACAGTTTACGGGTCCTAACTATGAGACTCCGGCAGAGATCCGACTTGCACAGCGCTGGGGCGGTGATGCAGTCGGAATGAGTACGGCCTGTGAAGCGATGGCTGCACGCCACATGGGAATGGAAGTCTGCGGAATTTCCTGCATCACCAATATGGCAGCAGGGATCTCAAAAGAAGCGCTGAACCACGAAGAAGTGCAGGAGACAGCAGACCGTGTGGCAAGATCTTTCCAGAAACTGGTTGAGAAAGTTGTTGTAAATATGTGATTCTGGAAAGACTAAAATTTTATGAAAAGAGAAATACGAATGATAACATTAAACGATTATCTGTATTCCGGAGACACCCTTCTTCGGATACTGAAAAAATACATCCGGGATCTCAGGGCGGAGGCAAAGGAAAAACACAATGAGATTGATCTGGTCCACTGTAATTTTCTGATCCAGATCCAGGAACTTCTGGAACATAACGATTTCCTGACTGCCCAGTCCCAGAAGATCCGGGAATTCTATAAATATATGGCAGGGGAGTATCCGTTTCTTGCGTTTACCTTCAAGGGAAGGATCAAATCGCTGATCCGTGCGGAGGAAAAATTTAACGGGTATGTAGTGGAATTTATCTACGATTATTATAAAGAACATGGGAAATATCCTTCCGTATCCCAGATCAAGGAGCGCTTAAGCTGTTTCCGTGATTTTATCGCCTACCGGATCGTCATCGCCATGCCAAAGTGTCATTTAAAAAACGGTGAGAATACCAGAGAAGAAGAACTTCGCTATCTCTATGAGATTGCCAATGTACTTCCGGGTTTTCTGGAAGAGAGGGGATTTACCGCAGAACCGGCCAGAGGTGTGCAGGAAAGTACCTCTCCACTGCTCAGCGAGGAAGCAAAACCGTACTACCGGGATTACATCTGCAACAACAGCGAGGATGATTATCAGTCTCTGCATATCACATTTTATGATAACAGCTCCCGAAGCTATATGGAAGTACAGCTGCGGACCAAAGACATGGATGATGTGGCGGAAATCGGTTCTGCAAATCATTTAAGTTATGAGAAAAAACAGGAAAGTGAACGCAGGAGAAGAGACGCGATCCCTCATGGGGAATGCATCTATTTTGACGAGGCCTATGAACGTGGCATGCGGCTTCTGGGACTGGATCTTGCTGCGCTGGACGTCAACATGTTCGGAGCGGTAAACAACAGCCTGATCAATGACGGATGCGGACTGTTCCGTGGAAGGATGATCCTTCCTTATGAGCATCTTTCCCGTTTTCAGAATGATATCATTGACTGAGGGAGGATGACATGAAAGATTTAACAAAAGGAAAACCTTCCGCACTGATCCTGTCCTTTGCGATCCCGGTATTTCTGGGAAATCTTCTGCAGCTGACCTACAGTCTGGCGGATACCAGGATCGTAGGAAGCTTTCTGAAAGAAGACGCGCTGGCGGCTGTAGGTGCGACCAGTCCTTTAAGCGGACTGATCATCGGATTTCTGATGGGCCTTGCAAACGGATTTGCCATTGTCACCGCACAGAAATTCGGTGCAGGAAACCGGGAGGAAGTGCGAAAATCTTTTGCGCTGTCTCTGATAATGGGAAGTGTGATCTCTCTGGCCCTGACTGTTCTGGGACTTCTGTTCCTCCATCCGATCCTGGGATTTTTAAATGTACCGGATCATCTGGCAGGGACAGCCAGAGAGTATATCTTTATCATTATCGCAGGTATGCTGACAACATTTCTTTATGATACCTGTGCGGCAACGCTACGTGCACTGGGAGATACAGTGACACCTCTTGTGATCCTGGCGGTATCTGTGACTCTGAACATTGCAGGAGATCTGTTTTTTATCCTGGTGATAAAAGCAGGAGTAAGAGGAGCAGCCATTGCCACGGTACTTTCCCAGACACTGGCTTTTCTGGTGTGCTGGTTTTATAT
>CAVEKJ010000469.1:0-2036 GCA_963616205.1 Prevotella sp. | reverse complement strand
GTGCAGGAAGATGACGGTTATGTATCTTTTCAATTCACAGCTCCGGTTACTGAGAGGGGAGCCCTTCTCATGGATTCGCTGGTTCTCGGATTAACAGAAATTGAACATAGTTATAACAATCGATATTTGACAGTAAAAGTCAAGGAGGTGTAACAACATGATGAAAATGAACCTTCAGTTATTCGCACATAAAAAGGGAGTTGGTTCTACAAAGAACGGTCGTGATTCCGAGTCTAAGAGATTAGGTGCGAAAAGAGCAGACGGACAGTTTGTAAAAGCCGGAAACATTCTTTACAGACAGCGCGGAACCAAGATTCACCCAGGTGAAAACGTAGGCTGCGGTAAAGACTATACTTTATTTGCACTTACAGACGGAGTCGTAAGATTCACAAGAAAAGGTCGCGATAAGAAACAGGTTTCTATCGTTCCTGTAGACGCAGAGTAATGAAATAGGTAAAAGGCTTCAAATCGATCCGGTTTGGAGCCTTTTTTTGGAATAGAGGTGTAATATGTTTGCAGATAGAGCAAGGATCATTATCCGCTCCGGTAAAGGCGGCGACGGGCATGTAAGTTTCCGTCGTGAACTGTATGTGCCGAACGGTGGTCCGGACGGTGGCGATGGCGGCCGCGTCGGTGATGTGATTTTTGAGATCGATGAGGGTCAGAATACTCTCGGAGACTACAGACACAGAAGAAAATATAAAGCTGAAGATGGGCAGGAAGGCGGAAAGAAACGCTGCCATGGTGCGGACGGTAAAGATGTAGTCCTGAAAGTTCCGGAGGGAACCGTTATCATGGACGCAGAATCCGGCAAAGTCATTGCAGATATGTCCGGTGAGAACCGCAGACAGATCGTATTAAAAGGTGGCCGAGGCGGAAAGGGAAACCAGCACTATGCAACTGCTACCATGCAGGTACCGAAATATGCTCAGCCAGGACAGCCTGCACAGGAACTTGAAGTCCTTCTTGAGCTTAAGGTGATCGCAGATGTTGGTCTGGTAGGATTTCCGAATGTTGGTAAATCCACATTCCTTTCCCGTGTAACCAATGCACAGCCAAAGATCGCCAACTATCATTTTACAACATTAAGCCCGAATCTTGGTGTTGTGGATACCGATAACGGTGGTTTTGTTATCGCGGATATCCCGGGACTGATCGAGGGGGCATCCGAAGGTGTGGGACTTGGACATGAATTCCTCCGTCATATTGAGCGTACACGAGTTATCATCCACATCGTAGATGCTGCTTCCGTAGAAGGGCGTGATCCGGTGGATGATATCCATAAGATCAATAAAGAGCTGGAAGCATATAATCCGGAGATCGCAGCAAGACCGCAGGTGATCGCAGCCAACAAGATCGACTGTATTTTTGATGATGGTGAAGAAAGCCCCATCGACCGGCTGAAAGCAGAATTTGAGCCACAGGGTATTTCGGTTTATCCGATCTCAGCAGTTACCGGACAGGGAGTTCGAGAACTTCTTTTCCATGTGAAAGAACTTCTGGATAAGAGCCCGATGAAACCGGTTGTATTTGAGCAGGAATTCTTCCCTGAGGATGTTCTGGTAAATGAGAATCTTCCATTTACAGTAGAGCGCAGCGAAGAAGATCCGGAAATCTTCCTTGTGGAAGGTCCTAAGATTGAAAAAATGCTTGGCTATACAAATCTGGATTCCGAGAAAGGATTTGCGTTCTTCCAGAGATTCCTGAAAGAAGGCGGTATCCTGGAAGAACTGGAAAAAGCCGGTATCCAGGAAGGCGATACGGTTCGTATGTATGGCTTTGATTTCGATTATTATAAATAAGAGGTATAACAAATGACAAGTAAGCAGAGAGCATATTTAAAAGGTCTTGCCATGACCATGGAGCCGATCCTTCAGCTTGGCAAGGGAGGTCTTACTCCTGAAAATACTGCTGCTGTTGAGGAAGCTCTTGCAGCAAGAGAGCTGATCAAGATCAGCGTTCTTCAGAACTGTCTGGAAGACCCGCGTGAAATGGCACAGGTTCTTGCAGAGAGAACAAGATCTCAGGTAGTACAG
>CAVEKJ010000468.1:0-2049 GCA_963616205.1 Prevotella sp. | reverse complement strand
CTGTAAGCGGTATTTGGGAAGCTGACAGCTTTGTCTTCGCCATGCTGGGCGATCGCGCTGTCAATAGCACCTTCTGTTAAACCATATACAGCATCATTTCCGCCGAATACTCTATCAAATAAAGTCACTGTAATACCTCCTATTTTTACAGACTTGAATTCTGATCAATTTTTTCTTTAATCTTTCTGATCTCATTGGTTACAGTCTCGCTGAAATCATAGGGAGATTTTCCCTGACGGTCAGCGTCCATAACTTCTGTATTGTAGTGGATCATTCCAAGCAGGTCTTCTGCCGGGATCCTATTCCGGATAAATTCTTCATCTTCCGGATTTCTCACCTTGTTGGCTACAACTTTAACCTGGGTAACTCCCAGATCTTTTGCAAGACGTTTCACGTTCTTATAGGTCTGAACGCTTCTTGCCCCTGGTTCGATCACTACAATAAATTCATCCATGCTCTCCGTGGTGCCCCGGCCCAGATGTTCCAGGCCGGCTTCCATATCAAGAACCACAACGTCATCTCTGTGGATCACAAGGTTGTTGATGATACGTTTCAGCATTACATGTTCCGGGCAGACACATCCGCCTCCACCTGTTTCCACGGTTCCAAGGACAAGCAGTTTTACGCCATTGCAGGTCTTTCCGTAGGTATCCGGAATATCGTCTACCTTCGGGTTCAGCTGATAAAACTGGTTCTGACTATTGGCTCCGGTACGCTCCTCCACCAGTTTACGCATTCTGGAGATCGGAACAATAGAATCCAGTGTTTCCTCATCAAATCCAAGGGCAAGGCCCAGATTCGCATCCGGATCCACGTCAGCCGCAAGGACTTTTTTTCCTTCGTCTGCATACAATCTGGCAAGTGTTGCCGCAAAAGTTGTTTTTCCTACTCCGCCTTTACCGGTTACTGCTATCTTCATAAGTTATTCGCGCCTTTCCTGCTATCAGATGCCGAGAGCGTCTCTCTTCTGCTCAATTCTCTCGATCATCAGATCGCCTAATTTATCAATGTCTTTTTCTACGGTGTATGCTGCTTCTACCCAGTCACGTACACCTTCGGTCAGAAGTCCGGCTACCTGATCAGATCCGGATACATACGGATCTACACCAAGGAAGGTATCAAGACCTGTAGCTACTACATAGTTTCCGATGGAAACTGCTTTCTCAGACATCCACTCAGGAGCACATCCTACAACTGGAAGCTGGGAAATATTAAGTCCGGAATCCTTAGCAAGCTCAGATGCAAGGATCAGCATACGGCTGATATCAACGCATGATCCCATGTGTAATACTGGCGGGATGTCCGCAAGCTCACAGACACGTTTCAGACCAGCACCGCAGAGATCTTTGGCTGCCTTGTCCATAAGACCTGCACGAGCTGCTGCCTGTGCTGAACATCCGGAAGCAATAATAACGATATCGTTTGCAATAAGTTTCTTCATCAGTTCGATATGAGCTGTATCAGGTCTTACTTTCGGGTTGTTACATCCAACCATTGCAACTGCTCCACGGATAACACCGGAAGTGATACACTCAAGGAGAGGTTTGGTTGTTCCGGTCTCATCTACCTGAGAGTTTGTTACTCCGTCAAGTGTCTTAACGATCGCCTCTACAGAATATCCAACAGTAGCTTTCTGTTTCAGCTCCGGAATATGTACAAGCTCAGGTTTTCTGTTCTTGAAGTTCTCACATGCAAGTTTTACGATCTGTTTGGCTTTCTCACCAGCTGATCCTGCATCAAACTCGATAAAATCAGAATCTGGCATCTGACAGATCGGAGAAGTTGTGATGAACTTAGTATGGAAGCACTTGGAAAGCGGTCCTAAAGCCGGGAAGATACACTGAACATCAACAACGATTGCCTCACATGCTCCTGTAAGAACAACGTTCTCCTGCTGTAAGAAGTTACCAGCCATCGGAATACCACGGCGCATTGCAACCTCATTGGATGTACAACATACACCGGAAACTGTGATTCCTTTCGCTCCCATGGATTTTGCATAGTCAATCATTTCTTTGCTGTCTGCATACTCACAGATCATCTCTGAAA
>CAVEKJ010000467.1:0-2052 GCA_963616205.1 Prevotella sp. | reverse complement strand
GCATTTTTCAGATGAAAAATGAAAATATGCCGATCTTTGTGCAATATGTGTATATGTATATTGCAAACAACTATTCCAATTTTAATTGCCTGACGCAGGCGCTTGCACAGGGAACGCTTGCACATTCCTACGGTTTAAAACAGTTGTTTCCGGTGTTTGCACTCACAGGCATGAAATTTATCTTCCCGTCACTCGTTGCATTTGAGATGCCGGTTACGATCACGGAACTCAATACACTAACGTTAATTTATGATGCGTACTATGATTTTGGATTGGTTGGTGTTCTTTTGTTTGGTTTTATTCTCGGAGCAGTCTGTGCGGTTCTTGTCCGGAAAGTAAAACAGAGCAGCAATCCAATTCTATATCTGTTTTATGCACAGATTGCACTGTATCTGGTGCTGTCGTTCTTCTCAGCATGGTTCACTGTGCCGACAACGTGGTTTTGGTTTGCATTGACGGGAGTGCTGTACTGGTATATGAATCGAGCTGTCGTGTAACTATTTACAAAAAAGCTATATTGTGGTATGCTAAACAAGATTGCCGATAAAAAGTCGTATATCGGCGGAAATGTGGGTAGATATGCAAGAAATGAAAACAGTAGATGTAATCATCCCGGTCAATTACCCGGATGAGAAATTTCAAAAGATTTTAGACCGGCTGGAAAAACAAACCCATCCGGTAGAGCGTATTATTGTGATCAATACTGACGAGGCGGGATTTCCAAAGGATCTTCGCCGTCCGTCCAACATGGAGGTGTATCATATTGCACCGGAAGAATTTGATCATGGCGCAACAAGAGATCTGGCAGCGAGAAAATCGACGGCTGATCTGATGCTGTTTATGACGCAGGATGCCGTACCGGCAGATATGCATCTGGTGGAATACCTGGTGAAGTCATTTGATGATCCGCTTGTTGCTGCGGCATATGCCAGACAGCTTGCAAGAAAGACGGATTCGACGATTGAACGTTTAACGAGAAATTTTAATTATCCGGCGCAAGGTGGGATAAAGAGGCAGACGGATCTTCCGACGCTTGGTATTAAGACGTATTTTTGTTCAAATTCCTGTGCGATGTATCGCACTAGCATTTATAAGGAGTTAGGCGGATTTTTGCCGGAAGCGATTTTCAATGAGGATATGGTCTTTGCGTCTACGGCCATCAATGCAGGTTATTGCATAGCTTATGTGGCAGAGGCAAGAGTGATTCATTCTCACAACTATACAGGCCTTCAGCAGTTCCATCGTAACTTTGATAACGGAGTTTCACATGCGGACAACGAAGAAATCTTTCGGGATGTGGAAACAGTTGGAGAGGGCAAGCGTCTGGTGCATGACACGGTACGCTATTTGATTCGCCATCATGAATATGGTCAGGTGCTCCGTCTGGTATATCTGTCTGGCTGCAAGGCGATTGGTTTTAAGTTGGGAGAAAAATATTATAAATTGCCCAAAAAACTGGTGCTGTGGTGCACGATGAATAAAAAATACTGGCAGGAATAAAACGTTTGTCGATGCAAAACAGTGTAGAACAACCTAAAGATGAAAACAGGAGGAAAGAGAAATGGGAAAGATTAAAGTTACAGGCTGCGATATTGAGGGATTGTATGTAATCGAACCTACTGTGTTTAAGGATGAGAGAGGATATTTTGTAGAGACGTATAATTATAATGATTTTGCCGAGGCGGGTCTGGATATGAAATTTGTTCAGGACAATCAGTCCATGTCCGTAAAGGGTGTACTGCGTGGTCTTCATTTTCAGAAACAGTATCCGCAGGGCAAGCTTGTTCGTGCTATTCGGGGCGGTGTATTTGACGTTGCAGTTGATCTTCGTGCAAATTCAAAAACATACGGAAAGTGGTTTGGTGTTGAACTGACTGCCGAGAATAAGAAGATGTTCTACATCCCGGAAGGTTTCGCACATGGCTTTGTTGTACTGACCGATGAGGCTGAATTTGCTTATAAGTGTACCGATTTCTATCATCCGGGTGATGAGGGCGGTGTACTTTGGAGTGATCCAGAGATTGGAATTGACTGGCCGATTCCAGAGGGAGC
>CAVEKJ010000466.1:0-2058 GCA_963616205.1 Prevotella sp. | reverse complement strand
GAGCAGGCCTGATCTGTATGGAAATGGTCAGTGCCAAAGCGATTTCTTTTCATAACAAAAATACAGAGGCACTGATGGAGATCGATCCTATGGAACATCCGGTATCCATGCAGCTTTTTGGCAGTGAGCCGGATCTGATGGCAGAGGTGGCAAAAAGCATCGAGGAGCGTCCTTTTGACATTCTCGACATCAATATGGGATGCCCGGTTCCCAAGGTGGTAAATAACGGAGAAGGTTCCGCACTTCTGAAAAATCCGAAACTGATCGAGGAGATCGTGCGCAGTGTTTCCGGAGCTGTTTCCAAGCCGGTAACTGTAAAAGTGCGGATTGGTTTTGATGATAATACACCGGTGGATGTGGTGGAGATCGCCAAACGAGTGGAAGATGCCGGAGCAGCGGCCATTGCGGTACATGGAAGGACCAGGCAGCAGTATTATTCCGGCCAGGCAGACTGGGATGCCATCCGCAGGGTGAAGGAAGCTGTGACGATTCCTGTGATTGGAAACGGAGATATCGTTTCGCCGGAAACTGCGGAAGCCATGTTTAAAGAAACCGGCTGTGACGCCGTGATGATCGGACGGGCAGTACGTGGAAATCCGTGGATCTTCCGGGAGCTGAACCACTATTTCCTCACCGGAGAAAAACTTCCCAGACCAACGGCAAAGGAAGTCTGTGAAATGATCCTGCGCCACGCCAGAGATCAGATCGAGATCAAGGGTGAATATATCGGAATCCGCGAAATGCGGAAACATGTAGCCTGGTATACGGCCGGCATGCGCCACAGTGCGGGGATCCGGAGAGAATCCAATAATATTGCAAGTTATGAGGAACTGAAAAAGCTTACAGATATGGTTCTGGAGCGGTAAACGAGAATATATGCTGGAGAAAACGTAACGTTCTATTGACAAGGGACGGGGCGCGTGCTACAGTCAGTTAGCGGGAATCCGCAGAAAGTTTTTTGTTTTACAGGAGAGAAATAATGGCAGATAAAATAGCAGTTTTAATTCCTTGCTACAACGAAAGCAAGACTGTAGCGAAGGTTATCCGTGATATGCGAAAAGCACTTCCGGAAGCTGTGATCTACGTATACGATAATAACTCTACCGATGGAACAGATGAGATCGCCAGAAAAGAAGGAGCGGTTGTCCGTTATGAACATCAGCAGGGAAAAGGAAACGTGATCCGCAGCATGTTCCGCGATATCGATGCACAGTGCTATCTTATGGTAGACGGCGACGATACCTATCCTGCGGAATTTGCGGCTGAGATGTGCAGCAAAGTTCTGGAGAACGGTACAGACATGGTAGTTGGTGACCGTCTTTCCTCTACATATTTTACAGAGAACAAGAGACCGTTCCATAATTTTGGGAACAGTATCGTAAGAGGCTCCATCAACCGCCTTTTCAAAAGCAACATCAAAGATATCATGACCGGTTACCGTGCCATGAGCTACCGTTTTGTAAAAACATTCCCGGTCCTTTCCAGGAATTTTGAGATCGAGACAGAGATGACGATCCACGCCATCGACAAGAACATGCAGGTTGAGAACGTGATCATTGAATACCGTGACAGACCGGAGGGAAGTGAATCCAAGCTGAATACCTATTCCGATGGATTCAAGGTTCTGAAGACCATCATGAGGATGTTCAAGAATTACAAACCAATGGAGTTTTTCTCTGTCATTGCAGCAGTGCTGTTTGTGATCGGAATGGCATTCTTTATTCCGGTGCTGGTGCATTTTCTGGAGGTTGGGACAGTGGAGAAGATCCCGACACTGATCGTCAGCGGTTTTGTGATCATGACATCTATTGTCTGCTGGTTTTCAGGAATCATCCTTTCTACGCTGGTCAATCAGCATAAACAGGATTTTGAGTATCAGACACAGATGGTGACCAACCGTTATAAAGATCTTTTTCCGGAAGAGAAATAATACAGAAAAGCCGTGTTGAAATCTGAGATTTCACGCGGCTTTTTCCGCGTATTTTGGGGATTCTTTTTCGACGCAGAGATTTCGCTTTTAAGGAAGAAAGTTTCCCGTTTTACCTACAGTTTATGAGG
>CAVEKJ010000465.1:0-2060 GCA_963616205.1 Prevotella sp. | reverse complement strand
GAATTCATCTTGCACCTTCTCAGTTCGAGGCCATGTTCCTTTCTGTTGCCCACACAGATGATGTGATCGACGAAACTCTGGAAGCAATGAGAGGCGCCCTGGGAGATCTGTAATACAGAATGAGAATTTTGCATAAGAAAATGCACAAAAGATAACAGGATGGTAACTTGTCCTTGCAGGAGCTTTGTGATAAAATAGACATAAAAATACGCAACGAATGTAAAAGCAGGAGGCCAGAACTTATGGGAAAAAAGAAGTACGTGGCTTACGTGGGAACATATACCCATGGAACCAGTAAGGGAATTCAGGTATACGATGTAGATGTGGAAAACGGAACTCTCACAGAGCGTAGCGAGGTCGAGGTCAGCAATGCATCTCATCTGGCAGTTTCCAAAAACGGTAAATATCTGTACTCCATTGAAGATGAGGGTGTAGCGGTATTTGAGAGAGATGAGAATGGTGATCTTTCCCGTATCAACAGTGTGGATATCAATGGAATGCGAGGCTGCTATCTTGCAACAGATGTAGACGGAAGATATCTTTATGTAGCAGGTTATCATGACGGTAAAGTAACCGTTGTACATACACATAAAGACGGACGTCTGGGAAGTGTTATGGATGGTGTTTTCCATAAAGGACTTGGAAGCGTGGCAGAGCGTAATTTCCGCCCGCATGTAAACTGTGTACGTCCTACACCGGATAATAAATATCTCTGTGCGGTAGATAACGGGATCGATCAGGTTAAGATCTATCGTATCAACAAGAAAAAAGATAAGCTGGAACTGGTTGATATCCTTCGTTGCCCGAGAGAGAGCGGTCCGCGTATCATCCGTTTCAGTGATGACGGAAAGTTTGCATACCTTCTCTTTGAGCTCAGCAATGAGGTTAAAGTATACAGCTATGACGGAAGCGGCAAGAACCCGGAGTTCCAGCTGCTTCAGAGTATTACGACTCTTGGAAAAGAGGATACCAATGATGCGATCCACAACGCAGCTTCAGGTATGTCTCTTTCCGCGGACGGCAAATACCTTTTCTGCACAACAGCAGGAGAGAATACAGTCACTATGTATGCAGTAGACAAAGAGACAGGTCTTCTGACCAAGAAATTTACCCTTCCGATCAGCGGCGATTATCCGAAAGATCTTATGATCTTCCCGGACAACAAGCATATTGCCATTGCCAACCACGGAAGCAACAGCATCACTGTTTTTACAGTAGATTACGAGAAGAACATCATTATGATGAATGAGAAGCCGAGAAAGATCGAAACACCAAACAGTATCCATATCTGGCCGGTACCGGGAGATGTGGACGGCATCTGTAAGTGATCTTACGGTAGAATAACTGCGGCAGCAGTTGGACAATTAAATATCCAGATAATAAAACAGACTCAGGGACGAGCTACATGTGGCACATTCTCTGAGTCTGTTTTTGTATTGCAGATATACACTTTGAAGTTTTAACTGAATCGGTTACATATCTGATGATTTATCTTTTATCTGTGATAAAATTCATGAATGCGATCCATACGCGCACTCATATTATTAAAAAGTGCGTCCGTGATCGTAAGTGCAGCCATAGCTTCTACAACAACTACCGCACGTGGGACGATCACAGGGTCGTGACGTCCTTTGATCTCAAGCTCCAGATTTTCACCGGCACTGGTCACAGTAGACTGAGGCTGGCTAATGGATGGTGTTGGTTTGATGTGTGCGCGGAGAATGATATCACTGCCGTCACTCATACCGCCCATGATACCGCCAGCATGATTGGAAGTTTTGGAAATGACGCCATCTTTCTGGGTAAAACCGTCATTATCTTCGGAACCGGTAAGGCGTGTTACACCGATACCGTCACCAATCTCTACGGCTTTCACAGCTCCGATGGACATGATCGCATGAGCGAGGGTGGCATCCAGTTTGTCAAAAACCGTATCACCGAGACCGGCCGGAACATTTTTGATCCGGCATTCAATGACGCCGCCTGCGCTGTCCTGGTTATTCAGGCACTGTTCCAGATAGGCAGCAGCTTTTTCTGCAGCATCGGCATCCGGCATACAG
>CAVEKJ010000464.1:0-2062 GCA_963616205.1 Prevotella sp. | reverse complement strand
GGTCTCCAAAACAATACGCAAGTTTTTCTGACACCGGAACCTTGATGAATTCATTCAAGTCTTTACCCTTCTGCTTATAATTCAACAATTCGGGGATTCCCTTACCAGCCATAGTATCTACCTCCTATCGGTTTAAGGTCGGACCTTTCTGAATGAATTATCCGAAATATTTCTGTACAAAGTCTCTGGTAACTTCTGCTGCTTTTTTCACATTGTCCTCATGACTCATTGCGTAGTACTCCGGACGGAACTCCTCGATGGTGCATACACCGTCAAATCCAATTTCTTTCAGTGCTGCCGCAATTCCCGCATGGTCTACCACGCCTTCTCCCGGCCACAGTCTCTTGTCGTCTCCACAGGAACCAAGCGGAAGATCCTCACAGTCATTTAAGTGGTATGCAAAAATCTTCTTGCCATCTGCTGCTTTCAAGTCTTCCAGACGGGAACACATCTCATGGAAATGGAAGGTGTCCACGGTAACACCAACATTGTCTCTGTCTACTGCTTTTACCACATCGTAAGCAGTTCCAAACTGGTTGATGGAGCAGTTCGGCGCACCACAGAACTCCAGAGAGATCTTCATATCTGCGCCAACTTTGTCGGAAAGGTAACGGAGACGTGCAACTGCTTCTTCTTTGATTTCACCGACAGATTTATCTTTCACATCAAAACTTGGAACTGTGATCAGCATCTTCATTCCGATGGCTTTGGAAACTTTCAGGATAAAATCAACTTCTTCGTCGATTTCTTTTTCCCCGGCTTCGTCTCTCTGGTTAAAAAAGATCAGGGTGTTGTATGCCCACGGTTTCAGGTGATGGTTCTTAAACCAATCTGCAAGCTCTTCCAGTGTATGTTCTTTGAGATAATCCTTTACACAGTCAAAACGAATCTCAATATAATCAAAGCCATATTTCTCACACATCTCCAGATCTACCATGAGAGACTGTCCTTTGCATTCCAGTGCAGTTGCTTCATTAAATCCTAATTTCATCTTCGATACCCTCCATAAAATTTCTATCTTTATTGGACTAAATATTCCGGTTAATCTCACCGGCAGATTTCCATTTCTGTTTTCGTCAAACGGATATTCGCATTCCGCATTCGGTTAAAAAGCTCTGTGGAATCGGACTCTGCCGGTGACTGCCGCCACAGGCTCATTGGGGAAGCCTGTGGCAATAAGCTGGTATGATAACTCACACTTGATGAGGTGGAGTTCGTAAAATAATTATTTATAAAATTCCGGTTTCTCAACTGCTGTAACGATCTTCTCGATCTGTCCGGTTTCCTGTGCCTTTACAAGAGCGTCTGCTGTGATTGCTGCAAGGTATCCGTCCCATGCATTCGGTCCTGTGATCACGCCTGCCTCTGCGTTGTCAACCCAGTCCTGAACCTCTTTATCATAAGCATCTTTGAATCTTACGAAGCAGTCTGTGTCAATGGCACTGGATACTGCCGCATTTTTGCGGATGGACGGGTAAGCCGGCTGTGCCATTTTCAGTGCACCGTCCTCGCATACCACTTCACAGTTGATGTCATATCCGAACTTGCAGTTTACAAATACTTCCACATCGATGCACACGCCTTTTTTGGTACGAAGCATCATGATCTGCGGATCTTTCAGCTCGGAATGAGAATATTTGGTTACTCTTGGCATTACAACCTGTGCGGATTCATATTCATCATCTATCAGCCAGTGGAGAACGTCAATCTCATGAATTGCGGTATCGTGCACAGCCATTGGAGTGTTATAATTGGTTCCTACTTCCGGGTTTCTGTGTGTACAGTGAAGGATCAGCGGCTCGCCGTACTCTCCGGTTGCAAGTGCTTCCTTAATCTGCTGATAGCCCTTATCATAGCGTCTCATAAATCCAAGCTGGATGAGATGTTTGCCTGCTGCTTCCTCTGCCTTTACCACTTTCAGGCAGTCCTCAGCAGTGGTACATAATGGTTTCTCACAGAAAATCCTCTTACCGGCCTCGATTGCCTGAAGAAGGGAATCTACGTGCGCAAAGCCCGGAGATACGATAAATACTGCATCTACGTCCTCTGCGTCGATCACTTC
>CAVEKJ010000463.1:0-2062 GCA_963616205.1 Prevotella sp. | reverse complement strand
CAGAATTATGGTCAAAGCAAGCAGGAAGCCCGTGTTCATACGGGCTTCCGGCTTATTTGTCGCTTATGGAAATGATAAGCGACTTTTTTATACCCCAAATCGCAAAAACAGCAGACACCCCCGCAGGGCTGTCTGCCATCTTTCGTACGATCTTTATGTAATTGTATTTCTATTCTTTAGTCCTCATATCCGTTCGGGTTCTGGCTCTGCCATTTCCAGGAGTCTGCGCACATCTCGCGGATTCCGTTCTCGGCCTTCCAGCCAAGTTCTTTCTCTGCTTTGGATGCATCGGAGTAGCAGGTTGCGATGTCGCCTGGGCGGCGGTCTTTGATCACGTATGGGATCTTAACGCCTGTAGCTGCCTCGAAGTTCTTAACGATATCCAGAACGCTGTAGCCTTTTCCAGTTCCAAGGTTGTAGATGCTTAATCCGGAATTGTCTTCCAGTTTCTTGAGGGCTTTTACATGGCCCTTTGCAAGGTCTACTACGTGGATGTAGTCACGGACACCTGTTCCATCCGGTGTATCGTAATCATTTCCGAATACGCCAAGCTCTTTCAGTTTGCCTACTGCAACCTGTGTGATATATGGCATCAGGTTGTTCGGGATTCCATTCGGGTTCTCACCGATGGTTCCGCTCTTATGAGCACCGATCGGGTTGAAGTAACGAAGAAGAACTACGTTCCACTCCGGGTCTGCTTTCTGGATGTCTGTAAGGATCTGCTCCAGCATGGATTTGGTCCAGCCATATGGGTTGGTGCACTGTCCTTTCGGGCACTCCTCTGTGATCGGGATCATTGCCGGATCTCCGTATACGGTTGCTGAGGAAGAGAAAATAATATTTTTAACATTATGCTTTCTCATCACGTCTACAAGGGTAAGGGTTCCTGCGATATTGTTCTCATAGTACTCCCACGGCTTGGCAACAGATTCACCAACTGCCTTCAGTCCTGCAAAATGAATACAGGAGTCGATCTCTTCCTTGTCAAAAACTTCGTTTAATGCATCACGGTCAAGGATGTCTGCTTTATAGAATTTTACCGGTTTGCCTGTGATCTTGGACACTCTGTCAAGAGCCTTCTCACTGGAATTGCATAAATTGTCAACTACTACAACATCATATCCTGCGCTCTGCAGCTCTACAACGGTATGACTTCCAATGTATCCTGCTCCGCCTGTTACTAAAATTGCCATAGTTTTTCTCCTCCTCTACTGGATCTAACTGTTCGTGTTTATTTTAACACTGTTACTCGGTTTCCACAATAGCCGAACGTCAGGTTTATTACTTAATCCCACAGTCCCTGCGGATAAAGTCCCTCATCTTTCAGTTTCTGGATCGCGGCGACAACTACCGGTTTGTCTTCTTTGTAGGTTACGCCGTACCATTTATCCTGTGTGGTGAGTACCTTGACCGTGGCTTTCTTTTCCTGAAGGAGTTCATCCACTACAAACGGGAGAAAATACTCGCACTTCAGAGGATTCTCCGGGATACTCTTCTCAAGGAATACAGGGAAGCGATCCACAAGTTCTTTCATAAAACCGCCGGTGAATCCCCACATATTCATGGATACCGGGGTGTCACCCGGAAGACTTGTCCAGGTTTTTCCATCGTCTTCTGTGTAGGCTGCTCCACCGTCACGTTTCTCGATGTGGGTTCTCTCGTTGATATCTGCAAGGTATCCGTTCTCATCTGTCTCGCAGACACCACGGGATACATAACCGTTGTCTGTCAGGGTATTCTCCAGACGGTAGCCAACCATCATGTACTGGGCAGGTACGGTATCCTCCTGTGCCTGGATGAGGAAATCATAGGCCATTTTAAAAGCATGCGTTCCATAATAATCATCTGCATTGATCACAACAAACGGTCCGTCGATCTCCCCGGCGCAGCTTAATACGGCATGTCCGGTTCCCCACGGTTTCACACGGCCTTCCGGAACTTTGAAATCTTCCGGGATGTTATTAAGATCCTGATGTACATAAACGATCTCCACTTTGTCACTTAAGCGGTCGCCAATGGCATCGCGGAAATCCTGTTCATTTTCTTTTTTTATGATAAATAT
>CAVEKJ010000462.1:0-2073 GCA_963616205.1 Prevotella sp. | reverse complement strand
CCGATGATCTTTATGAGAGGTACTGTCAGGAACATTCCTTTGAAAATATCATTCATGACTGTGTACAGGAGATCAAAAAGGTCAGTGAAAACTGCGTGATATGTGATATGGATGACCTGGAAGATTACGAGAAGATAAAAGGCAGACTTTTTATCAGACTTTTGAATGCAGATAAAAACAGGACAGTACTGAAAGAAATGATTTATCACAAAATTGGAGATATTGCTCTAGTAGTATATTATCTGGCAGGAGAAAAAGAGGGATATATTCTTAGTACAAAGATCAAAAAAAGCCTTGTGGAGAAATGGGGAAAGAATCCGGATGTCGTTTTTGAGGCAGCTCTTGTAAATACATATTTTATCAGTCCACCCAGGATCTATCATTGGGAAAAAATGCTGTTTGATAAGACCTATGCAGGAGATAATTTCATGGATATCCTTGGAACTTACCGCCCAAACAAAGGGGTGGCCGGGAATTGCCTGAGTACAGAAAAGCGTACCAATGGAGCAGCAGCGATCTTTTTGCCCGGGGTGGCCAGACGGCTTTCGGAACTTCTGGGAGCAGATCTGTATCTTGTTTTTACCAGTGTGCATGAAGTAATGGTCCATAATGCGAATGTGGTTTATCCGGAAGACCTGAAGGATGTTTTGAATGATACGCTCAAAAAAGCAACACCGGAGGAAGATTATCTCACATCTTCTATTTACCGGTACAGTCGAAGAAGTGGCGAATTTTCTGTGGAGCTGAAATGATATAAGGCAGAATATCCGTTCCATAGAGCTTCGCGTTGTGTTCTGAACAGAAAACAGGTCGGAACCCATCACAGAAGATGAAATTCCGACCTGTTTTGCTTCATATAATATGTTGTTTGATCAAATGTGGACTGTGAATATCTACCGGAATATTTTTAACTGAGAAGAGCGGAATCATTGGAAAATTCCTCACCGCTGGCTTCTTCAAATTTGTCCAGAAGATCTTTTACAGTAAGTTTTTTCTTTTCCTCACCCTGGATATCCAGAATGATCTTTCCTTCCCACATCATGATCAGACGGTTGCCATGGGCGATGGCATCACGCATGTTATGAGTGATCATCATGGTTGTCAGGTGATCGCGGTTTACGATCATATCGGTAATCTCAAGGACTTTAGCTGCAGTCTTCGGATCAAGAGCTGCGGTATGCTCATCCAGGAGAAGAAGCTGAGGTTTCTTTAAGGTTGCCATCAGAAGTGTCAGAGCCTGACGCTGACCGCCGGAGAGGAGACCGACTTTGGAAGTGAGGCGGTCCTCAAGGCCAAGGCCAAGGATCTTCAGAAGTTCATGGTATTCTTCACGTTCCTGACGGGTGATGCCCGGACGGAGAAGACGGGACTTTCCGCGACGTTTTGCAAGGGCAAGATTTTCTTCAATTCCCATAGTAGCTGCAGTTCCGGTCATAGGATCCTGGAATACACGGCCAAGATAAGCAGCTCTTTTATATTCGGAAAGCTTTGTGACATCGGTTCCGCCGATGATGATCTTTCCGGAATCTACAGGCCAGACACCTGCAACCGCATTCAGCATAGTGGATTTACCTGCACCGTTTCCACCGATAACCGTAACAAAATCACCCTCATTTAAGTGAAGGTCCACGCCGTTTAAGGCAACCTTTTCATTGATGGTGCCTGGGTTAAATGTTTTATGGATATCAATCAATTTCAGCATGATCATTTACCTCCCTGTTTGGCTTTGGTGAAATATTTGCCCTTCCAGTATGGGAAAGCAAGGAACAGTGCAACGACGAGGGCAGAAAGCATTTTCAGAAGGTCCGTATCAATTCCCATCCAGATCACGACCTGAAGTACCAGATAATAAAGAATGGAACCAAATACAACGCTTAACAGCTTTAATGCAAAGTTGCGGAAAATACGGCTGAAGATCGCTTCGCCGATGATAACTGCGGCAAGACCGATAACGATGGAACCACGTCCCATGTTGATATCCGCAAATCCCTGGTACTGAGTAAGAAGAGCACCGGAAAGAGCAACCAATCCGTTGGAAAGCATCAGTCCCAGGACTTTGTTGCGGTCCGTGTT
>CAVEKJ010000461.1:0-2077 GCA_963616205.1 Prevotella sp. | reverse complement strand
AAGATCAGAATTGCTTGAGAGGGGAATGAGGAGGGACCGTTATCGGACAGCAATAAACAGAAATCGAAAGGGGAAATAACGGATGAGCAAATTCAACATGAAAGTGACACCTGAGATTGAAAAACTTACCCAGATCTGTCGTGAGAATGACAAGCTGGATCTTTCTTTATATGGCAAATATGATGTCAAACGTGGTTTGCGTGACCTGAACGGAAAGGGCGTCCTGGCAGGACTGACCCAGATTTCCAATGTCCAGGCAACAAAGATCGTGGACGGAAAAGAAGTTCCCTGTGCAGGTAAACTTTCCTACCGTGGCTACGATATCAAGGATCTGACCAGGGGCTTTATCAATGACCGGCGTTTCGGCTTTGAGGAAGTAACCTATCTGCTTCTTTTTGGAAAACTTCCAGATCAGAAAGAGCTGGATGAATTTTCCGGGATCCTTGCAAATCAGCGTCAGCTGCCGCGGAATTTTGTAAGAGATGTCATTATGAAGGCACCGTCCAGAGATATTATGAACGCTTTGTCAAGGAGTGTGCTGACACTTTATTCCTATGACAAAGATCCGGATAATATCGAGCTGGAGAATGTGCTCCGTCAGTGTATCAATCTGATCAGTGTTTTCCCACTGTTATCTGTTTATGCGTATCAGGCCTATAATCATTATGAGAAAGGCAAAAGTCTTTACATTCATCAGCCCAAGAAGGAGCTTTCCACAGCAGAAAATATCCTGCGTCTGTTAAGGCCGGATAAGAAATATACAGCTCTGGAAGCGGAGATCCTGGATATTGCCCTGATCCTTCATATGGAGCATGGCGGTGGTAATAACTCTACATTTACCACTCATGTGGTTTCTTCTTCCGGAACGGACACATATTCTGCAATTGCGGCAGCCCTGGGCTCTCTGAAAGGCCCGAAACACGGTGGCGCCAATATCAAAGTTGTAAAAATGTTCAACGACATGCGTAAACATGTACATGATTACAGTGATGAAGAGGAAGTCAGTGCTTACCTTAAGAAACTTCTCCACAAAGAAGCTTTTGATAAACGTGGACTGATCTATGGTATGGGACATGCCATCTATTCTGTTTCCGATCCACGTGCGGAAGTATTTAAAGGCTACGTGGAACAGCTTGCAAGAGAAAAGGGCAGGATGAAGGATTATCAGCTGTATGCTACGGTAGAGCGTCTTGCACCGCAGGTTATCGCTGAGGAACGTAAGATCTACAAAGGTGTCAGTGCCAATGTGGATTTTTACAGCGGATTTGTTTACAGTATGCTGGATCTTCCGTTGGAACTTTATACACCGATGTTTGCCATTGCGCGTATCGTGGGATGGAGCGCGCATCGTATGGAAGAGCTTATCAACGTGGATAAGATCATCCGCCCTGCATATAAGAATGTCCTTCCGGAAGCAGAGTACGTTCCTCTTTGCGAGCGATAGGAAAGGACTGAGGTGGAATAGATGTTCAGAAGTTTTTTTCCGGATGAATATCTGGATTCTGCGTATGTGATCGATTATGAGAAGCTTTACAGAGAAGGGTACAGGGGGCTTCTTTTTGATATCGATAATACCATTGTTCCCCATGGAGCACCGGCGGATGACCGGGCAAAAAAGCTGTTTGAAAGGTTACGAGGGATCGGGTTTCACTACTGTTTTGTATCGAATAACCAGAAACCCCGTGTGGAGCCTTTTGCAAAGGCAGTGGAGGGGGATTTTATAGAAAATGCCCATAAACCAGCTGTGAAAAATTATAAAAAAGCCTGTCAGGTGATCGGAACAGATCCGGACAATACGATTTTTATAGGGGATCAGCTGTTTACGGATATCTATGGAGCGAAGCGGGCGGGGATCCGTACGATCCTTGTGAAACCGATTCATCCAAAAGAAGAGATCCAGATCGTGCTGAAGCGCTATCTGGAAAAAATAGTATTATATTTTTACCAAAAAGAGGAGGGAAAGAATTCATGAACCATATTGTAATTATCGGCTTTATGGGTTCAGGAAAGACACGAGTTGGAAAGAGACTGGCGAAGGACCTGGGGCTTCCGTTTATTGATGTGGACAGACTGATCG
>CAVEKJ010000460.1:0-2078 GCA_963616205.1 Prevotella sp. | reverse complement strand
AAAGTACATTAATCCTCAAAAAAAGTTAGTTGCACTTAATAGCTATTAATGACAGCTTAAAAAGAAACATGCTATAATATCAGTTAGTTAAAAATAACCAACTGCTGTAACTTGTATTTAGCAATAAAATGAGGAGATGAAAAGAAGAGATTATGAAACTCAGATGGAAAAAGTTATCTGCACTGCTGTTGGCAGTGTCCCTGACCATGGCAGATGGATCTGCAGTTTATATGGCCCAGGCAGCAGAAGAGCAGACAGAAACAACATCGGCTGAAAATAGCGGGCAGGATGTTGTAAATATGGAACCGGTCAAAAATCCGGAACAGGAAGAAACCGAGCCGGAAGTTACCGTAACTCCGACACCTGTTCCGGAGGAAACGGCGGAAGTTGCAGAAACCCCGGCACCAGAGGAGAGTGTGACACCAACACCGGAAGAGCAAAAAGAAAACAAGGATACAGAAAACGAACCTGCAAAGGCCGAAACCACTCCGGCTGCAGCAAAAGATGAAACGGCGAAGACCCAGGAGGCTGAGGCAGTATCAGCAGATGAGGCAGCATGGGCCAGTGTCCTGACAGCTGGTGGAAACAACAGCGCAGGAGGCAGCAGCGTAGCTGAGACTTCTAAGTTTGTTCCCGGTACCTATACCGTTACGGCAAACCTGTATGTGCCTGCTGAATTAAACAGTATTCTTGGCCTGAATGCGTACCTTACCAATCCGGACAACCCGGCAGGTGTGGTGGAGGATAACGGAAGCATTTCCAATACAGCCCCGACTACTCCGGTAAGTGCAAATGCAACGATCACCATAGGGGAGGACAGAACCACAAAGACCCTGACCATCCCGGTCAAGAACCCGGTCTTTACGTTACAGCGGATCGGGAACGGTTCCAATGTAACGATCCTGGATTCGGCAAGGAACGGAAATACCTATGGTCAGTACAATGGACGTATCACCAGCCTTACAGTTGCACTTGGAGATAACAGCGGCGCATATGTATTCACAGACTGCCTGGAATACCCGACGATTCTGGATCAGGACTGGAACGTACCGCTTTATCTTGCTGTAGACCTTGCTTCTCTTCCGAGCGATACTACCATAAAGATGAATTCTGGTGACGGAAGCAAATGGAAAGAGGGAAGCGGCGACAGCCTTTCCTTTATCGCAGAGCAAACCTATGACCAGATGGAAGGCGTGCACGTGGATGGAACTGCTGTAAAATCCGGAAATTATTCTGCGTTTGCCTACAATGGAATGACCTATGTGGATCTGAATGCAGATTACCTTGGAACTTTAAAAGCAGGGGCACATAAGATCAGCATCCTGTTTGCCGGCGGATTTTCCGCAAATGCTTCTTTTACCATAGAAAAGAAAGAAGCAGAGAAGACCGATGATAAGAACAAGGACACCGGGGCAAAGCTGAAAGCCGGCACCTACAAGGTAACGGCAAACCTGTATATCCCGGGTGAACTCAATAAACAGCTGCCGGGAACCACTGCCTATATGACAAACCCGAAGAACCCTCTGGGGATCGGCGGCCACGAAGGACTCCCAACGGATCCGGTAAAGGATAACGCCACACTGGTCGTGGATGCAAAGGGTGGCAAAACGGTGATCGTGGATGTGGTAAACCCGGTATTTACCCTTCAGAAGATCACAGATGGAAAGAAGATCAAAGTCCTTTCCGCAGTCTGGGATAAGGAAACCTATACCGGCACTGCCGGAAAGGCATCCCGTACCGGAAGGATCACAAAGCTGTATCTGAAACTGGAAGATAACAGCGGCGTGTACCAGTTTGGGGACTGTACAGAATTCCCGACCCTTCTCGAAGAAGACTGGAATGTTCCCCTTCAGCTGGGAGTGGATTTCATCAGTGCAAAGAAAACTTCGGACAGCACGGAGGTCAAACTTCCGGAGAACGGAACCAGTGGGGACAAGAACCCGTCCGGAGATAAGAAACAGGATACAAGCAAAAATGACAATAAGGGAAACAGCAACGGAAACGGTGGAAATGCAGATGCTGACTCTAACCAAAACGGGAAACTGAAAGCTGGAACATATACCGTTGCTGCGAATATC
>CAVEKJ010000459.1:1364-2082 GCA_963616205.1 Prevotella sp. | reverse complement strand
GTATAGGCATTGGCTGCTTCTTCAGTGGGAAATTCGACCTCAGCCAGAAGAACGCCTTCATATTTTCCGTGGAACACATCCAGTTCAATAAAAAGCCCGTCTTTTTCCGGGATCACGTAGCGGTCCTTGGTAATGAGGATGCCGTCCGTTTTGGGGCGCAGATGTTCGTAAGCCTCTGCAGTGAGAGGAAGATTATATTCCTCCCGTGACATCAGACCTTTGGATTTATAAGTGAGAAAACAGTCCTCATCCTGTCTGCGGATGCGTACTACCGGTGAGGTACAGAGATATCCCTGCTCGATCTTATGACAGGGATAGGATGCCAGATCTTCCGGCAGATTTTCTTTCGTGATCAGAAATTTACGTTCGATTTCCATAAAACAGCTACCTCCAGGTTATTAACATATATGCTGAATTCAGTTTACCGGAAAAAACTGTGATTTGCAACGGCCATGGAGCGTAAATTTTCTTGACATTTTTTACAGAAAAAAGCATTATGAAAGGGAATGAGAAAAATTCCGGGAAAGGCCCGGATCATGAAGAAAGGATGAGAAACATTATGAGTAAAGTATATATTTTTTTCGCAGATGGTTTTGAAGATATCGAAGGACTGACAGTAGTAGATCTGATGCGAAGAGCCGGAATCGATATTCAGACAGTATCCATTAAGGAAGCAAAAGAAATCAAAACATCTCACGGAATCAACCTTCTTACAGAC
>CAVEKJ010000459.1:0-1354 GCA_963616205.1 Prevotella sp. | reverse complement strand
GAAAGGCAGAAATGCCACATCTTATCCATCCGTAATGGAACAGCTTAAAAGTGCAAAAACTTCTCTGGAGTCTGTGGTGGTAGACGGCAATGTAACTACCAGCAGAGGTCTTGGAACAGCTATTGATTTCAGCCTTTCCCTGATCGGACAGCTGGAGGGAACCGCAAAAGCTGAAGAGATCGCGGAATCGGTGGTGTATACAAGACCATGAAAAAAATGGTAAAACCAGTCCTGTTGGCAGTGGCTTTTCTTTTTATCCTGATGACAGCCACAGGACATATGGTAGCAGCTGCGGGCCCTGACTGGTCCGATGGCACATCCGGCAATGTTCACAAAAAAGTTTATTCCGTGTCTTTCCGGTCTGGCAGCGGTGCATCTGCCTCTGTATATAAAAAACTGGAAAAGAAGCAGAAATACGGTGCCAGGATCACGATCCCAAAAGTACCACAGGTACCTTCCGGATATCAGGCTGAAGGCTGGTCCCTGAAAAAAGGTGGATCGAAGGCTGCATATAAACCGGGGGAAAAATATCTCGTAAAAGGCAATGTAACATTTTATGCAGTGATAAAAAAGAAGAGTTATCCCAAAATGATCCTGCACAGGAATAATGGAGATGTTTACAAGATCATCCAGGTTCCAACCGGAAAACTGAAACTGCCGGTGATGGCCAATGAAAACAACTATACATTTCTGGGATGGGGCACCAGGGCGGGGCAGAAAACTTCGCCAAGGTATGAAGCAGGGCAGGTGATCACGGTCAGCGGGACCATGCATCTCTCTGCGGTGAGATTCTGGCGGATGCAGGAACCGAATCTGGTAAGGAGGAACTTTCATTATCCGACGGATTATGACAGAGTCATTTTTGTGGGAGATTCCAGGACGTATGGGCTCCAGAACGTGCTGTATGAACAGTTTGGACAGAATTATGTGGACAGTCATGTAAGCTTTGTATGCTGTTCCAATACAGAACTTGACTGGCTGAAGTCAACAGGTACACCGGCCCTTTTGGAGGAAATCGAAAAATACCGCAAAGATGGGAAATACGCAAAGATCGCAGTAGTGTTCAACCATGGCGTCAATGATCTCAGATACATCGACGGAAAACTGGATCTGAATGATAAGATCTCACAGTACAGTTCCTACATGAGAAGCCTGGGAACAAAGCTTTCCCGGAAAAACTGCAGTCTGTATTATATGTCCGTGAATCCGATCAACGGCGGCGTTCAGGGGAATACTATGTACCGGAAATGTGAAGATATCCGGACGTTTAACAGCGCTCTGGCAGGCAAGCTTGGAAGCCAGTATCATTATATCGATGTTTACAGTTATCTGATGAATACGGGATATGGTACAC
>CAVEKJ010000458.1:0-2092 GCA_963616205.1 Prevotella sp. | reverse complement strand
CCGGCGGATGTAAAGATCATCCGTGTTCCCTGTTCCTGCCGTGTCAATCCCATGTTCATCCTCCGCGCTTTTGAAAAAGGTGCTGACGGTGTGATCATGTGCGGATGCCATCCGGGAGACTGCCATTACAGCACCGGAAATTATTACGCAAGAAGACGTATGACACTTCTTTTCTCCATGCTGGATTACATTGGTGTGGAAAACGGAAGAACACGTGTGGAATGGGTATCTGCCGCAGAGGGCGTAAAATTTTCACAGACAATGAATGAGTTTGTGGAAA
This sequence comes from Prevotella sp., assembly GCA_963616205.1. Lineage (GTDB taxonomy): Bacteria > Bacillota > Clostridia > Lachnospirales > Lachnospiraceae > Blautia_A. The sequence continues at coordinate 1,812 of CAVEKJ010000458.1, read as the reverse complement.
AAATCTATTCCCTTGGCAAGAACGTGAGATTGGAGGATATAAGATGCAGGAGCTGATAAAACGTGCAAAAGAACTGCTTGCAGATGGCACGGTAGCCCGGGTCCTTGGATGGAAAGCCGGAGATCTTGCCTTTAATCCGGAACCGGCCTATTTTGAGACACCGGAATCTCTGGAAGATTTTGTCTATGACGGATTCTGTGGTGCCAATTTAAGCAAATATATGATCGAAGCTTCCAAACTGGAAGGAAAAACCATGGTCTGTCTGAAACCGTGTGATACATACAGCTTTAACCAGCTTTTGAAAGAACACCGTGTGGACAGAGAGAAAGCCTATATCGTAGGTGTTGGCTGCAAAGGAAAACTGGATATCGAAAAAATCCGCAAAATGGGAATCAAAGGTATCCGGAACATCCAAGGAGCAGAGATCGAGGGAGAATCAGAAACCCTTACCATAGATACCATTTATGGAGAAAAAAACTGTGCATACAAGGATGCAATGCTAGAACGCTGCCACGTATGCAAGGGAAAAGAGCATAAGATCTATGATGAGCTGATCGGCGAGTCAAAAGAGACAAAGGATGCGGATCGTTTCACAGAAGTTGAGCGGATCGAAGCTATGAGTCCGGAAGAAAAATTCGCGTTCTGGCAGAGTGAGTTGAGCAAATGTATCCGATGTAATGCCTGCCGTAATGTATGTCCGGCCTGCAGCTGCCGTAAATGTGTTTTTGACAGCAACAAGTTCGACAGTGCCCAGAAGGCAAATGTGGATTCTTTTGAAGAAAAAATGTTCCATGTGATCCGTGCTTTCCACGTAGCCGGAAGATGTACGGACTGTGGCGAGTGCAGCAGAGTCTGCCCGCAGGGAATTCCGCTTCATCTGTTTAACCGTAAATTTATCAAAGATATCGATGAGTTTTACGGGGAGTACCAGGCTGGCGAGGATGCGGAGTCAAAAGGCCCGCTTACCAGTTTTACCTTCGAGGATGTAGAGCCAGGGATCGTGGCAGAAAGGGGATAATGTATGTATAAGATCGCAGTAGAAAACCTGCCGGCATTATTCCGGAAAATTGCCGCAGACCAGGAATTATATTTACCGGTAAAAGTAAGTGACCAGGTAAACTTCAAAGCATGGAGTGAAGATGCAGAAATTTCTCTGGAAACACTGAAAACCGTGAAATCACCGAAAGATGCTTTTTTCCCGCAGAGTGAGAATCTTTACACCTGTAAAAAGGATGGAAAAAATATCAGCATTGAGCCCCAGGCGTTAAAAGAGCAGAATTTTGTTGTATTTGGAATGAGGGCCTGTGATGTACAGGGCGTGAAAGTTCTCGACAATGTATTCCTGGGAGATCCGGTGGATACTTTTTATCAGGCAAGAAGAGAACATGGAACCATCGTAGCCCTTGCCTGTCATGAACCGGAGGAAAGCTGTTTCTGTAAAGTTTTTGGCGTTGATGCCGCAGATCCGGCCGCAGATGTTGCAGCATGGATCATCGAGGGAGAGCTTTACTGGAAACCTCTGACAGAAAAAGGAAATGTTCTGACAGAAGCTGTAAAAGAGCTTTTTGCGGAAGGTGACGAGGCCAGGGTAGAAGAGGAAAAGAAGGCAATCCGTGATATTATCGAGCTTCTTCCTTATACACATCTTTCTCTGGAGGGATGGGCGCAGGAAGAATACATGGACCGCTTCAATTCTCCTGTATGGGAAAAACTGTACAAGCCATGTCTTGCCTGCGGAACCTGTACTTTCGTATGTCCGACCTGTCAGTGCTATGATATCAAGGATTATGATACAGGACACGGCGTTCACCG
>CAVEKJ010000457.1:0-2100 GCA_963616205.1 Prevotella sp. | reverse complement strand
GGTTATGAAAGATGTCTATAGCTATACAAAACATCCTTTTGTAATTTTGATCGATGAATGGGATTGTCTGTTCCGTGAATATCAGCAGGATCAGGAAGCACAGAAAAAATATCTCGATTTTCTGAGATTCTGGCTGAAGGATAAAGAGTATGTGGCTTTAGCTTATATGACAGGAATTCTCCCGATAAAAAAATATGGTTCACATTCAGCACTTAATATGTTTACAGAGTATTCAATGACAGATTCCGGAAATCTTGCAGAGTATTTTGGGTTTACGGAAACAGAAGTTCAGAAACTGTGTGAAAAGTATGAGATGAGTTTTGAAGAAGCCAGGGCATGGTACAATGGCTATCATCTGATTTCACACGAAAATGGAGTGAGAAAAGTCTATTCTATGTACAGTCCAAAATCTGTAGTAGAAGCAATGCAGAGGAGAAAATTTGGAACGTACTGGAACCAGACAGAGACGTATGAGGCGTTGAAAATATATATTCAAATGAATATGGATGGACTAAAAGATGAAATTGTTCAGATGCTGGCAGGAAACAGTGTAAGAATCAATACCGGAACATTCAGCAATGATATGACAACGTTTGCCACAAAAGATGATGTGCTGACATTGTTAGTCCACCTGGGCTATTTGACTTATGATAATGAGAAAGAGACGGTAGAGATTCCGAACAGGGAAGTATCCCAGGAATATATAAATGCGATCAGTACGATGGACTGGACGGAAGTGATCCGTTCCGTGCAGGCATCCAGAGAGCTGCTGGAAGCACTGTGGCAAATGGATGCCGAAAAAGTTGCAGAAGGAATCGAACAGGCACATAAAGAGATTTCAATATTGACATATAATGATGAAAATTCATTGAGTTGTACAATTAATCTGGCATTTTATTTTGCAAGAGAATATTACACGATAATCAGGGAATTGCCAAGTGGTAAGGGATTTGCTGATGTTTGCTTTCTGCCAAGAAAGATCCATATGGATAAACCAGCAGTTATGATTGAACTAAAATGGGATAAAAGTGCAGAAGGCGCAATTCGGCAGATTAAAGACAAGCAATATGTTGATGCATTGAAAGATTATCATGGAAATCTGCTAATGGTGGGAATTGATTATGATAAAAAGACAAAACAGCATAGCTGCATTATCGAAAAATGGGATATGAGTTAAAATCAAGAAATGTATGCTGTTAGGTATTTGATGCTTTCAACACGAAAGGGAGTTATTTGGTGATGAGCAAGCAGCGAAGCGTATTGAGATATCCACTTGCTTATTCATAAAAAAACCGGAATTCCAGAGCAGGAATTCCGGTTTTTTAGTGTGTCGCATACAGGACAAAAAATTCTTTCAGACCCTCATCTTCTTTCGAAACAGCTCCGCAATAATCTGCGCTGTTTCCGGTACTCCGAAGTCATCGGAGCGGATGCAGAGATCATAATTTTTTATATTGCCCCAGTCTGTCTGGGTGAAATGTTTACAGTGAACTGCGCGCTCGTGGTTCACTTTTTTTATTTTTGCAGTGGCTTCTGACATAGAGATATGGTCACGTGCTGAGACTCTGGAAGCTTCCGAAGAAGCATCGGCACTGATAAATACATGGTAGGCAGTTGGGAGATCTTTTAATACATAGTTTGCCAGTCTGCCCACAATAATACAGGAATCTTTCTGTGCCAGTTCGCGGATAAGAGCAGATTCTTTCTGGAAAAGCTGATCAACTTTTGGAAGATCGGTTTGTTCCAGTGGTCCGGCATACCATTCAAAAAAGTCGTGGAGTACCGGATTTTTCAGAGCCTGTTCGTTTTGTTCTACATATTCTGGTGTGTAGCCGCTTTTTTCGGCTGCAAGGCGGAGCAGTTCGGAATCATAATAATGAAAACCAAGCTGTTTGGCAAGAAGTTTACCGATTTCACGGCCGCCGCTTCCAAATTCACGGGAAATCGTGATCACATAATTGGAAGCAGATTCTGCGGCAGGTGCAGGAATTCCTTCACTTTTTCCAAGGAGCTGATCCCGCTATTTACCGAAGGCCCGGGTGATGATACCCACCAGTGTACCAATCAGAAATGCGGCAATGATGGTACCGGCACCTACAC
>CAVEKJ010000456.1:0-2115 GCA_963616205.1 Prevotella sp. | reverse complement strand
GTTTGATATGTTCTATGAGGACAAGATCAAACGCTTCAAAGAAGAAGGAATCGAATACACCATCAGACAGATCGATGAGTATCGTGCACTTGGTGTTGACGGAATCCATCTTTATGCATTAAACAAGTGGAAAGATGTATCTGAGATCATTGACAGATCCGGACTCAGAACACTTGTATAATAATTGTTTTACAAATATCAAAAATTTATAAATTGAATATGTTATCCGGCACAGTGCGGAGGTGCCTGGACAGAACAGATATGAACGTATCTTTATATACGGGCACCTCCTTTTTATACGCCGGGGCGTATTAGATTTTATTTACAAAATCAGGAGGTGCCCGTTTTATGGCACATGTAATTGCAGTCGCAGGAAAAGGCGGCGTTGGAAAAACTACATTATGCGGAATGCTGATCCAGTATCTCTGCGAAAAGAAAAAAGGACCTGTACTGGCTGTAGATGCAGATGCCAATTCGAACCTGAACGAGGTTCTTGGTGTAGAGGTTGATACCACACTTGGAGATGTCCGTGAAGAGATCGCCCATGCGGAACTGGCAGAAAAGAGCCCGATCCCAACAGGAATGTCCAAAGCAGATTATGCAGAGATCCGTTTTGAGGATGCTCTTACAGAAGAAGATGATTATGACCTTCTGGTAATGGGCAGAACTCAGGGAAAAGGATGCTACTGTTTCGTAGACGGTCTGCTTCAGGCCCAGCTTGCAAAGTATCAGAGAAATTATCCATATTTTGTTGTTGACAATGAAGCGGGAATGGAGCATATCAGCAGAGGAATCCTTCCGAGCATGGAGACAGCGATTCTTGTAAGTGACTGCTCCAGAAGAGGCGTACAGGCGGTAGGCAGAATTGCACAGCTTATCAAAGAATGTGAAATGAAGCCTTCCAAAGTTGGTCTTATCATCAACCGTGCACCAAAAGGAGAACTGAATCCGGGAATCCTCGAGGAGATCCAGAAACAGGGCCTTGATCTGATCGGTGTAGTACCGCAGGATGAGGCAGTATATGAATATGACTGTGATGGAAAGCCAACGGTTACGCTTCCGGAAGATAATCCGATGCGAAAAGCAGCATTTGAAATTTTTGACAAGTTAGGTTTATAAGATAAAACCCCCTGGCGTTTCTTTTGAGACGGCAAGGGGCTGTTTGTCTGAATGATTTATTTTGAGACATTTGAACCGTCTGACGGAACAGATGTTAATTTTTAAAGGGGAAATAACCCATGGGTGGGGATGGGTTCCTGCCTTAGGGCTTATTATAAAAAAGAAAATAAAAATAGATGTGCTATTAAAGGAGGTCTATAATGAGTGAATTCAAATTAACTACAGTGGAGGAATTTGAAGCCGCTACCAACCGTCTTCTTGAGACAGGTGCAAAAGTAGGAGCAGATGCATGGCAGATCCGTGTAAAAAATCAGACTCCGCACTGTAAATTCGGCGAGCAGGGCGTATGTTGCCGAATCTGTTCAATGGGTCCATGTCGTATTACACCGAAGGCTCCGAGAGGAATCTGCGGATGTGACGCTCATGGTATCGTAGGAAGAAACTTCCTTCGTTTCACTGCTGGTGGAGCTGCTACACATTCTGATCATGGCCGTGAGATCTGTATCACACTTGGACATGCAAAAGAGGGTGGCGATTATCAGGTAAAAGATCCTGAGAAACTGATCCGTATCGCAAAAGAGTGGGGCGTTGAGACAGAGGGTAAAGATATCTATGATCTTGCTCATGAGATGTCTGACCTTGCTCAGGAAGAGTACGGAAAGATCAGAGGCGTTTCCAGATGGCTTAAGAGAGCTCCTCAGCATACACAGGATCTGTGGCATGAAGCAGAGATCGAGCCAAGAGCAATTGACCGTGAGGTTTCCTGTGCATTACATATGACTCATATGGGTAATACAAGTAAACCGGAGGCTCTGATCCGTCAGGCTCTTCGTAACGGACTTTCCGATGGATGGGGCGGTTCCATGTGCGGAACTGAGTTCTCCGATGTACTTTTCGGAACTCCGAAGCCGATCGAGACAGAGGCTAACCTTGGCGTTATGAACGCTGAAAACGTAAACATTGTTGTTCATGGACATGATCCGAGCCTTTCAGAGA
>CAVEKJ010000455.1:0-2118 GCA_963616205.1 Prevotella sp. | reverse complement strand
GGCGATCACATCGAAGATATCCTCGCCATTTTCCGGCCGTTTGAATTTTACCGGATTGCGGAAAAAAATCTCGATCTGCGGATCAATATAATTCCCTTTTGCATCTCTTACCTGATCGCCTTCCAGCACTCCGAAGTTGATCTCCTGGATACGCTTGTCCGAGATGATCGGAACCTTACGTTTTCCAAGGACACATTCTGCTGTCTGTTTTGCCCTTGAGAGTGGACTTGTAAAACAGATATCAAACTTCACATCACGGAGAGTCTCTCCTGTTTTTTCCGCAAGGAGAATACCCTCTTTCGCAAGGGGCACATCTGCGGCTCCCTGAAGTTTTTTTAACTTGTTCCACTCTGTCAGGCCATGTCTTACAATATAGATCAGCATCAGCTTCTCAGCTCGATTCCAAGTCCGTTCAGGCCATTCATGATCTTTTTCATCACTGCTGAAATCTCATTCTCTCCAAGAGTCTTGTCGTGAGCACGGAATACCAGAGAATAAGCCATGGATTTGAAGCCTTTCTCGATCTGTGCTCCCTCATAGATATCAAACAGCTGATAGCTCTCCAGAATGTTTCCGCCTCTCTGGTCAAAGATCTCCTCGATCTGTCCTGCAAGAACTGCATGCGGAACTACAAGGCTTAAGTCACGTGTTACAGCCGGATATTTTGCGATTCCGGTGTATTTGTGGTTGAAACCTGCAAATTCCAGAACATCCAGGATATCGATCACTGCGATATATGCTTTTTCTCCGATTGAGTAATTGTCTGCAACAACCGGATGAACCTCTCCAAGATATCCTACAACTTTACCCTCATAGATCATGTTTGCCTGTCTTCCAGGATGAAGGAACGGCTTCTCGCTGTTCGGATCATAGGTAACTTTTTTCTTCATTCCAATCTTCTCGAAGAACTCCTCGCATACACCCTTCATGTCAAAGAAATCTCCGTTTCCATACATTCCAAGTGTAAACATAGTACGCTCATCCGGCAGCTCTGTAAGTGGAAGAGACTTCGGAAGGTAAATATTTCCAAGTTCGTAGAGACGAACATCTTTGTTACGTCTGTTATAGTTTGTGGAAAGGGATGCCAGCATACCGTTCAGTGTACTTGTACGCATGATGCTGTAGTCCTCTCCAAGAGGATTGCTGATGGTGATGACTTTGCGAAGGTCATTATCCTCAGGGATGCAAAGCTTGTCAAATACCTTCGGGCTCTCGAAAGAGTAGGACATTCCTTCTGAAAATCCGCAGTACTCCGCAATATCTCTGGCAACTTCCTGGATACGAAGCTTAAATGGAAGTTTGCCTGTGGTAGCCTCTCCGGTAGGAAGTGTCATCGGGATCTTGTCATAGCCATAGAATCTTGCAACCTCCTCTGCAACATCTGCATTGCAGTGGATATCCTGACGGAATGTCGGTGCAACGATCTCATCTGTCTTCTCATCATATGCAAGCTCTACACGTCCGAGATAACCGATCATCTCTTCTTTTGTAAGGTTTGTTCCAAGAAGTTTGCTGATCTTCTCAGGCTCAAATTTTACTCTGGATGGCTCTCTTGTCTCGCTGCAGACATCTACCATTCCACCTACAACCTCACCGGCGCCAAGCTCTTCCATCAGCTGGCATGCACGGTCGATGGCTGCCTGTGCATTGTTCGGGTCAAGGCCTTTCTCAAATTTACCGGAAGCATCTGTACGAAGTCCGATTCTCTTGGAGGAAAGACGGATGCTGGTTCCATCAAAGCAGGCTGCCTCAAAAAGAACTGTTTTTACATCATCTGTGATCATGGAGTTCTCGCCACCCATGATACCGGCAATACCAACGGCTTTCTCACCATCGCAGATCATCAGAACGTTCTCATCCATCGTACGCTCCTGACCATCCAGTGTGACGAATTTTTCATCTTTACCTGCACGGCGTACAACGATCTCTCTGTTTGCAATGGTATCCAGATCATAAGCGTGCATTGGCTGGCCAAACTCTTCCATTACATAGTTTGTGATATCAACCAGGTTGTTGATCGGGCGGATTCCGTTGGAAGCCAGACATCTCTGCATCCATTTCGGGGACGGTCCGATCTTAACATTTTTTACAACTCTTGCGGTATATCTCGGGCAAAGT
>CAVEKJ010000454.1:0-2121 GCA_963616205.1 Prevotella sp. | reverse complement strand
TAAATGGTTTTTCAAGGCTTTCATCGCCATCTATCTGGTGACAAATACCTTTACCATCGTCATGGCGATCTTTGATGTGGGGCAGTCCATGGTCAATTCGGCGGCAGGAGTCATCGGATCCAACGCGTCCATTGACATTACTTCCACCATTTCAGCCATGGAAACGGAAATGGAGACCATGAACATCGGGGAACTTTTGCAGCTGGCAATGGAAACATTGCTGGTTTCGCTTTGTATGAAGATTATTTCGATACTTATTACGGTCATTCTCTACGTCAGAATGATCGAAATTTATTTATACACATCCATCGCTCCAGTTCCTTTTGCCACAATGACAAACCGGGAATGGGGACAGATCGGAAATAACTACGCCAGAGGATTGCTGGCACTTGGATTCCAGGGCTTTTTCATCATGGTGATCGTGGGCATTTACTGTGTGCTCATTAACCAGATGACGGTGGCGTCAAATGTGCATTCGGCGCTGTTTTCCGTGGCAGCCTATACGGTGATCCTGTGCTTTGCCCTGTTTAAGACCAGCGGCATCAGCAAATCCATCTTTAATGCAAGGTAGAAGGGAGTGAGGCGTTATGGCTTATGTACAGGTTCCCAAGGACCTGACAAAGGTAAAAAATAAGGTCATGTTTAACCTGACCAAGAGGCAGCTGATCTGCTTTGGGCTGGCGGCACTGATCGGAATTCCCGCATATTTTCTTACGAAAAATCTGGTGGGAACCACAGTAGCAGCCTGCCTGATGGTGGTCCTTATGCTGCCATTTTTCTTTTTCGCCATGTACGAAAAAGACGGGATGCCTTTGGAGAGGATTCTCTACAATATCTGGCGCGCCAAGGTGCAGCGTCCGGGCATCCGCATTTATAAGACAAGTAACTTTTATGAAAAAATTCAGGAAGAGATAGGTGACAGGGAGGTAACTGGAAGTGGCACTAATGTCAAAAAGAAAAAGCCGCAAAAAGGCAAAAGTAAAAAATCCGGCAAGAAGTCCGGAAAATAAGAAGAAAAAATCTAATAACACAATCCATACCAAGACAAAGGTAAGGTCTGGCCATGAGGTCAGCTCCATTCTTTCTGCAGGTCAGAAAAAACAGCTGGTGAAGCAGAAGAAAACGGCAAGAAGATCAAAGAAAGGACCTTATTCCGTTCAGGACAGCATCGCATACAGAGCCATGTATGCAGACGGGATCTGTCGGGTGGACAGGGAATATTTCACCAAATGTATTTGCTTCGGGGATATCAATTACCAGCTGGCCCAGAACGAGGATAAGACAGCGGTGTTTGAGTACTGGTGTGATTTTTACAATTACTTTGATTCCAGCATTTCGCTGCAGATCTCGGCCATGAGCCAGTATGCAAATGTGAAGGAAATGGAAGGTACCATCGACATTCCGCCCCAGGAGGATCAGTTCAATCCCATCCGCCGGGAATATGACGGAGTGCTGAAAACCCAGCTTTCAAGAGGTAATAATGGTCTGCTTCGAAAGAAATATGTGACTTTCGGGATCACAGCTAAGAACGTGAAGGAAGCGAAGCCAAAGCTGGAAAGGATCGAGACGGATATCATTAATAACCTGAAAGCCCTGGGCGTGAAGGCAGAGAGTCTGTCCGGGTATGAAAGGCTGAAGGTTATGGCGGGCATGATGCAGCCATACAGCCAGGAGCCTTTCATTTTCAACTATGATCTGATCTATCGGACCGGTCTTAGTAGTAAGGATTTTATCGCACCCACAAGTTTGGATTTCAGGAACAGTCGGTATTTCAAAATGGGAGATACCTACGGGGCGGTGTCCTACTTAAATATCCTGGCACCGGAATTATCCGATAAGATGCTGGCAGAATTCCTGGATATGGATGATTCCATTGTGGTGAATCTCCATGTAACGCCTGTGGATCAGGCCAAGGCTATCCAGCAGATCAAATCCAAGATCTCGGAGCTGGATAAAAATAAGATTGATGAACAGAAAAGAGCCGTCCGCGCCGGTTATGACATGGATGTGTTACCATCGGATCTGGTGACCTACGGAAGTGAGGCAAAAAAGCTCTTAGAGGATCTTCAGTCCAGAAATGAGAGAATGTTTCTTGTCACGATCCTTATCATGAACACGGCA
>CAVEKJ010000453.1:1531-2132 GCA_963616205.1 Prevotella sp. | reverse complement strand
GACTAAAGCTTTAAGAATCCCTTGGTTGAGGGATTTTTTTTGTCTGTGAAAATAGAAAGAACGCAGGGGTGTGTTCCTTCGATAAAATATGAAAGGAGAACCTTCTACGTATGGATTGGCTGTAGGTTTTTCTGCTAATGGAATGATTCTCTGGAATTTTCATATATATTAAAGAAACCGAAATACCGGAGGGACGTGCGTTGGCTGGATATCAGCGTTTTGTTGCGTATGTGTATGAGTACCGGAAGGGAAAAAAAGATGGCAGCAGCGGTTATGTGAGAGTGGAGGCCAGGGATCGGGATTGCAGGATCGAGGTCCATTTGCGCTGCGTTGGGCTGGAGCCGGGGAGCCGGTGCCGGGTGTACGGGTTTGTACGGCGGGAAGGACTGATGGATGGAATCCTGATCGGAAGCTGTGTGACCGGACGGGAGCAGATCGAGTGTGTGCTGGAAACAGATACGGAGAATATTGGAGGAATGGGAAAAAATCTCCGGGAGCTTGGCGGTATGCTGCTGATCTCGGATGCAGGAGGATTCTGGGGAACAGAATGGGATGATCTGCCTATCCGGCCGAAAAATTTCCGGGAGTGGAAGAAAGAAGA
>CAVEKJ010000453.1:0-1521 GCA_963616205.1 Prevotella sp. | reverse complement strand
GGACAACGGGGAGAAACAGCAGAAGAAGATCAAAAAGATGGTTCTTTTACAGAAACACAGAAAAATCAGAATGAAGCAGACAAGATCATGACGGTGGAGGAAGTTCAGGAAGAAGATATGGGGATTTCCGTGAGTACGATGAATGAGGAGATGAAGAAAGTGCTGCAGGAGGATTCGAGTGTTTCGGCAGAGGATGAACTGAAAATGTCAGAAGCGGGTTGGTCGCACCCGGGCCAGCCACAGCCAGGCCCAGGCCCGGGACCGAGACCACCAAGGCCGCCCCGTCCGACTCCGGGCATTCCCTATGATCCGTTTAACGATGGCCAGTTTACAGACTGTCGTAAGATCAAACCATCCGACTGCAGCACCCTGTGCAGAAAAAACGGCTGTTTCTGCAACAACCGTTTTGTTATGTATGGATATGAGAATTTCGGCCATCTTCTGCTGTGTAGGAATCACCGGGGCCAGTACATATTGGGAGTTCCCGGAAGCTACAGCCAGCAGGAACGCTTCATGGCCAATATGTTCGGTTTTCCCTATTTTCGGGAAAGTTCCGAGATCCACATACCAGGGGGAAGAGGTGGATACTGGTACTGCTTTATCAATATCTGAGTGGAAAACTTCTGATCATACAGAAAATCAGGCAGTTTTACAGATCCATACCACGGATCTCTACTACCGGGATCGTCCGAGAAAGGATATCCCGGTAGTTTTTCATTTCCTCTTCGGAGCAGGAAGAAAATCCCGGCATCAGAACACCATCAGAATCCCGGTAAGCCTGGAGATAATAAGCTTTCGCACCACGGAGCCATTGGCTGATCTCCTGGAAATCTTTTTCAGAATGGAGTTCACGTACAACTGTGGTACGAAATTCATAATCAAGACTCCCCTTCAGCAGCCATTCTGCAGTCTCACGGATCGCGTCCAGATCAACATTTACGCCGGTAAGCACATGATAATTGGAAGGACAGGCTTTGATATCCATGGCAACTTTGTCGATCAGGCCATCTGCTGCGAGATTTTTTACCACAGAAGGGCGTGAACCATTGGTATCAAGCTTCACGTCATAGCCAAGTTCCTTGATCCGTCCAAGAAATTCCGGCAGTTCCGGTGCCAGCGTTGGCTCCCCGCCGGAAATACAGACACCATCCAGGATCCCTTTCCGTTTTTTCAGAAAAGCCAGTATTTCTTCCACGGAATATCCAGGCTGGGTGTCAGGCTCCACCACTAGAGCTCCGTTCTGGCAGAACGGGCATCGGAAATTGCAGCCGCCCAGGAAGATAGTACAGGCTACCCGCCCCGGATAATCCAGTAAAGTTGTCTTGTTAAATCCACAGATCTTCATAGATAAAATCCTTTCGTTTTGGAATGTTTCCAGAAATATTCTGTTATAAGAATACTCCAGTACGGAGTCTGTCGCAAGAGAGATTGCTATGGTTTACTTCCCTGTCAACAGAGGAAAAATCCAGTTTTGAAAGGAAAAAATAATTCGCACTAATAGTATTAAAATTTAAGCCGATT
>CAVEKJ010000452.1:0-2148 GCA_963616205.1 Prevotella sp. | reverse complement strand
GCAGAAGGTACTACCGATTATATCGAGCTGAAAGGTGACATGGTCCTGGAGGATGTGGACTTTGGTTATAATTCCAACAAGATCGTCCTTCACGACATCAACATGTATGCACAGCCGGGCCAGAAGATCGCTTTTGTAGGATCCACCGGTGCCGGAAAAACAACCATCACCAACCTTCTGAACCGTTTTTACGACATTCAGAAAGGTAAGATCCGTTACGATGGTATCAACATCACCAAGATCAAAAAAGACGATCTCCGCCGCTCCATGGGTATTGTTCTTCAGGATACCAACCTGTTCACAGCAACCGTCATGGAAAACATCCGCTACGGAAAGCTGGATGCCACAGATGAAGAGGTTATCGCAGCCGCAAAACTTGCCAATGCAGATGGTTTTATCCGCAGGCTTCCACAGGGCTATAACACCCTTCTCCGCGGAAATGGCGCTAACTTAAGCCAGGGCCAGAGACAGCTTCTCTCCATCGCCCGCGCTGCCGTTGCAGACCCGCCTGTACTGATCCTGGATGAGGCCACCAGTTCCATTGATACCCGTACTGAAAAACTGGTACAGGATGGTATGGATAAGCTGATGGAAGGCAGAACGACCTTTGTGATCGCTCACCGTCTTTCCACAGTACGCAACAGTGACTGTATCATGGTCCTGGAGCAGGGACGTATTATCGAGCGTGGTTCCCATGAGGAACTGCTTGCTCAGAAGGGCCGGTATTATCAGTTGTATAATGGCTGATCTGGCCTTGCCACTGAAGCATTTCAAACAAAAATATTTCAAGACTTAAAAACATGCAGGGTACATCTTTCGGGGATGCCCTGCATGTTTTATTTTCCCGTAATTTTTTCTCCATTTTATCTCCGTACTTCTTCTGGTGATTCTTTTATGATATAATTTTTCCGTTGATTTTTTAGAAAGGAGTTTCTGCTGCATTCTGAAGTTACAGCGAAATTTCAGAACTACGGCAGATTAAATTCAAATATATGAAACAGGCTGAAGAATATTATTACGGCAGAATGCCGAAAGATAAACAGAACGTGTACCGTGCAATGCTCCACGGGCTTATGGAGCTTTCCGATGAATTTCTGATCCCGCAGGTGCCGACCACCGACGGAACCTGGCTCTATGATGTGTTTTTCCAGCTGAGGCTGGATCACCCGGAGATCTTCTGGGCTGTGGGTTTCAAATACCGGTATTACAAAGATTCTCCCAATCTGATCCTGATCCCGGAATATATCTTTGACAAGAACAAGATCCGGGAGCACCAGAAAGCTCTGAAGGCCCGTGTAGACAAGCTTATACGCCCTGCAATGGCACTTTCCGAGTGGGATAAGGAAAAATATGTCCACGACTTTATCTGCGAAAATATCCGCTATGACAAGCTTAAGAAACCATATTCCCATGAGATCATCGGACCTCTGGGCCATGGTGTCGGTGTCTGCGAGGGGATCGCCAAATCTGTAAAAGTCCTCTGCGATGCTCTCGGTGTATGGTGTATCATCGCCATCTGTGGCAATAATCCGGAAAAAGGGATCAAATACCGCCACACCTGGAACATCGTCCGTATCAACGGACAGTACTATCACCTGGATGCCACCTTTGATAATACCCTGGGAAAAAATGAAGATGGATCTGTCAGCATCCGCTATGATTATTTTAACCTGGATGACAAAAATATCTTCCGCGACCACGAACCTCTGATCGCTCCGGCACCTTCCTGTCCAGACGGAAGCCACTTCTACTACCGTGAGAAAAAGCTGTCCTTCACAAAGCTGGAGGACGTATATAAACGTGCTCTCCAGGCCACCAAAAAGGGCCGTGAATTCACGTTTCACTGGAGAGGCGGATATCTCACCCGCGAGATCCTGGCCGACCTTGTAGAACAGATCCAGGCCGCAGGAAAGACCCGGGATAAAAAAGCCATCATCACCCTCAACTGGCCCCAGGCTGTGCTCCGGTTTCATTTCGTGGAACAGCAGGCGGAAGGAAAGGTGTTTATTGAGGAAGTGAATGAAGGGGAGAAATTGTAAAGTCATTTAAGAAACTCGATAAGATCAAAATGCCACAGATCATTATGCATATGTCTGTGGCATTTTTCTGTGGATACAATTCTGAAAATTAAAAGACTTTCCATAAATC
>CAVEKJ010000451.1:0-2151 GCA_963616205.1 Prevotella sp. | reverse complement strand
ATATAACTGTTCTGGCATCCTGGAAAGCATCTGAAGTCTTGCCGGATAAATATCGCTGTCTTTCCCTGCACACCGGATCCAGTTTTTCTGTGTTTCTTCCATTATAAAGTACCTTCCTTTCTGCAGTTTTATGACCAGTATTTTTTGTCATATGCCCGGTAAGTCAGAGCCTCACAGACATGCTCTTCCCGTATTTTTTCGGATGCTTCCATATCTGCGATGGTCCTGGCTGTTTTCAGGATCTTATGATATGCCCGGGTGCTGAACTGAAACTGCTCATATGCCTGCTCCAGGAGCCGGTCCGCCTCCCCTGTCATCACGCAGTATTTTTCCAGATTTTTTCCGCTGAGTTCTCCGTTGAAGCAAAACTCCTCCTTTTTGTAACGTTCTCTCTGGATTTCCTGCACTGCCTCTACTCTTTTTCTTATCTTTGTGGAAGATTCTCCGGGCGTTTTCTTTTTCATCTTTGAAAAGCTCACCGCCGGAACCTCCGTGCAGATATCGATGCGTTCCAGAAGAGGCTGACTGATCTTTCCCAGATAATGTGTGATCTCCCCCGATGTACAGCGGCACCGGTTCATATCCGGATAAAATCCGCAGGGACAGGGATTCATGGCTGCCGCAAGCATAAAACTTGCAGGAAATGTATACGTTCCGGCCGCTCTGGACAGATGGATTTCTTTATCTTCCAGCGGCTGTCTCAGGATCTCCAGGCTTTTCCTGGAAAATTCCGGCATTTCATCCAGAAAAAGAACGCCTCTGTGTGCAAGAGTAATTTCTCCAGGTCCGGGAATCCTGCCCCCTCCTGCCAGAGCCTGTGGGGAACTGGTATGATGGGGGCTTCGAAAAGGTCTCTGTCGGATCAGAGGATCCTTTTCTGTAAGAAGACCTGCCACACTGTACACCTTCGTAATTTCCAGGCTTTCCTCAAAAGTCATTTTGGGCATAATGGTAGGCAGCCGTCTTGCAAGCATCGTCTTTCCGGACCCCGGCGGTCCGATCAGAAGAATATTGTGAAAGCCACTCACTGCAATCTCTGCTGCCCTTCTGGCCCCTTCCTGCCCGCAGACATCTGCAAAATCAACTCCTGCTTTCTCAATCCCGGTTTCCATTTGCTCTTCTTTCGGATACGTATCTGTATAAGCAGATGGATCTCTCAGACACCGGATCATATCGTTCAGGTTCTTTACGCCAAATACCGGCATATCCTGTATCAGTTTCCCTTCCTGGATATTTTCCGCGGATCACTCGTGGCAGCACTCCGGAAACACCGTGGATTTCTCCATTCAGGCTGATCTCACCTACGATCATGACCCGATCCAGAAGATCCGGCTCCAGAATTCCGGCTGCGGCAAGCACCGCGGCAGCTACCGGCAGATCAAAACCAGCTCCTTCTTTTTTCATATCCGCAGGTGCAAAATTTACTGTTACTTTCTTTGGCGGCAGACTGAGCCGGTTGTTTTTGAACGCAGTCCTGACCCGTTCCTGAGCTTCCCTGACCTGGGCCGAAGGAAATCCCACCATAGTAAAAGAAGGCAGTCCGTCACTGACATCTGCCTCAACCTGGATCTCGCGCACCTCCATGCCGTAGATCGCCGCTGACAAAACACTAGCAAACAAATATGTTCCTTTCTGCGAAAAAAACGGAACCCGATCTTCCGTATTTTCGTCTTTTCTGTTAAAAATAGGGAAATTTCAGATAGACATTTTCTGAATTAAAGAAGATAATAAATTTAGTATAGTCCATTTTGCTCTCTTTTGCAAGAGTGCAATTCGTTCTGTTTTATACTTTCTATAGAAAGAAGAGGTGAGCACAATGAAATTTCAGCGTATTCAGGATTTACGTACAGACGCAGATCTGTCCCAGAGAGAATTAAGTGAGATTCTTCATATCAGTCAGCGTTCTTATTCCCATTATGAAACGGGATCCCGTAATATTCCAATCGAAATGCTTATCCGGCTGGCAAATTATTACGACACCAGCATCGACTATCTCGTCGGCCGCACGGACCGCAAAAAAATGATCAAATAAAGAAATCCCCGGAAATCTGAAGCAGTTTCGGGAATTCCTGTACCGGGATTCCCTGATTGCTAAAATCCGGGGATTCTTTATTTTACAGTATGTTATGTTTTATGGTCACTCTGTATAAT
>CAVEKJ010000450.1:0-2161 GCA_963616205.1 Prevotella sp. | reverse complement strand
TACGGGAATCAATGCTTACCGCATAAATTCCTTTTTCTTTGAAATATTCCATCCAGGCACGGTTCTGTCTCTCATCGGCAAGGTCTGCCTTATTGAGAAGGATCATACGTGCCTTGTTTTTTCCAAGTTCATCAATATCCGGATTGCGGCTGGAAAGCGGAACCCTTGCATCTACAAGCTCAATGATCAGATCGATCAGCTTGATATCTTCCTGCATCTGACGTTTCGCTTTCGTCATATGGCCTGGATACCACTGTACGTTCATAATTCACCTCATTTATCTGCTTTTTACTTCTATTTTATAAAGCCTATTTTATTCTTTGGAGAAACGGTAAACCATATCTTTCCAACAATATATTTCTTGTTGATATTTCCAATATCACTGAAACGGCTGTCCTCGCTGTTGTTGCGATTATCACCCAGAACAAAATATTCTCCGCTTTCCAGAGTTATGGCACTGTCTGCAAGTCCCCCGTCTGTCATATCCTGGTAAGCTCCATTTTCTTCATAAACTTTACCATTGATATAAATCTGACCATCCTTGATCTGAACGGTTTCTCCCGGAAGGCCGATCACCCGCCGGATGTGCAGGGCGGCATCATCACTGGCACTCGTCTTAAAAACGATCACATCTCCACGTTTCGGAGAGCTGATCTTGTATAAGGCTCTGTTTACAAAAAATTTCTCGCCTACAGAATACGTAGGTTCCATGGCACTTTCCTGCAACGTCACAGTCTGAAATGCGGAAATCGCAACCAGCACAGCAAAAACCAGAGTCACGATAATCTCAAAGACCCACTTTACGATTCCTCTTGTTCTGTCATCCCGAAGTTTCTCCCTTGCCTCGGAAACAGCTCTGTTTTCCTTCAATTCATCAATTTTTATCTTCTTATTTAATCCCATATTCGATCCCCTGTATGCATCCTTCACGCATACCTGCTGATGTAAAAAGAGGGACAATAGCAAATGTTATTGTCCCTGCCTCTTTACTTATGAAATTATTTTACAAGCTCTTTAACCTTAGCTGCTTTACCTACGCGGTCTCTCAGGTAGTTCAGTTTTGCACGACGTACTTTACCATGACGGATAACTTCAACCTTAACTACGTGTGGGGAATGAAGTGGCCATGTTTTCTCAACGCCAACACCGTTGGAGCTCTTTCTTACTGTGAAAGTCTCTCTTGTGCTTCCGCCCTGTCTCTTAAGTACTGTACCCTCGAAAATCTGAACACGCTCACGTGTTCCCTCTTTGATCAGTGCGTGTACTCTTACTGTGTCTCCTACGCGGAACTGCGGTACTTCAGCTTTCAGCTGAGCGGACTCAATGTTCTTAATAATTTCGTTCATGTCTTTCTCTCCTTAATTATACTGGATGTTCTTAATACGCATGTGGTAACAGAGGACCATCTTTTTTCACAACATAAGTGATTATACACTAGAAAAGTTCTCATTGCAAGAACTTTTTTCCTGGATTTTCGAGTGTTTTTACCAGCAAAGCACTTCATGTCCTGTCTCTGTGACAAGTACCATGATCTCCCACTGTGCGGATGGAAGGCCATCTTCCGTGCGGACAGTCCAGTCATCAATCTCGTCTGTGTAGATCTCATCCGATCCCATGTTTACCATTGGCTCGATGGTAAAGATCATTCCCGGCACCATAAGCACACCTGTATTCTCTTTAGATGTGTAGCTTACCCACGGATCTTCGTGGAATTCCAGTCCTACACCATGACCTCCGATCTCTCTTACTACTGTATAACCGTTTTCAACCGCATGTTTGTGCACTGCACTTCCCATATTTCCAATCGGAGTCCATGGTTTCACCTGCTCAAGTCCGAGCTCTACACATTCCTTGGTCACACGGACAAGTTTTTCTTTCTCCGGGCTTACCTTTCCGATGCAGAACATACGGGAAGAATCTGAGAAATATCCCTGGTAAATGGTAGAAACATCAACATTAACAATATCGCCTTCTTTCAAAACGATCTCTTCATCCGGAATTCCGTGGCATACTACCTCATTGATCGATGTGCATACACTTTTTGGAAAACCTTCATAATTAAGAGGTGCCGGAATTCCTCCATGGCGCACTGTCTCCTCATGTACCCAGTCATCAATCTGCTGCGTGGTCACGCCTGGTCCGATATGCTCTGCCACATAAT
>CAVEKJ010000449.1:0-2163 GCA_963616205.1 Prevotella sp. | reverse complement strand
CCCATAAACAACGTGTCAATATTCTCTTTGATGGCGCCTTCCTGCAATAAACCAGCAAACTCATGAGCTGCTTCTAACAAACGATCATCACTTAAATCAGTGCCCACAATGATACGAGAAGGATATAAATTGTCATAAAGAGCCTTGCTTTCTCTTAAAAACTCCGGACTGAAAATGATATTTTTACTATTGAACTTTTCTCTTATGCTTGTCGTGTAACCCACAGGAATTGTAGATTTAATGACCATAATCGCATTCGGATTATATTCCATGACCAATTTAAGCACTGCTTCAACTGCAGATGTGTCAAAATGTTGGGTACGACTGTCATAGTTGGTCGGAGCCGCGATTACAACAAAATCCGCATCGGAGTATGCTACCTTAGCATCCAGCGTTGCGGTCAGGTTCAATTCTTTCTCTGAAAGATACTTCTCAATATAATCATCTTGAATTGGAGATTTTCGGTTATTAATCAATTCTATTTTCTCTGGAACAATATCAACTGCAGTTACTTGGTGGTGTTGGGATAAGAGTGTTGCAATCGACAGCCCCACATAACCGGTACCAGCAACTGCAATTTTATAATTTTTCATGGTATTTACTCCTTCAGCTTTTATCTACAATATCTTTTTCTAAAAAATAACTTCGAATACACTCCCCACACCCTAAAACGGCCTAGTCCATTCTTCGCTGTGCCCACACCTTCATTCTGGTGCACACACAACAGGCGGTATTCAACCTGACGGTGTTTATCGCTGATATACACCGTGTTTTGCTTTCGCTTTTCATTTTTGTCAGCACGGCAAAGCCGATGCACTGACCTTATGGCGCTTATTTTTCGGGTGTGCCATAGGGTCAATCCACCTGTTTTTTTTTCGTACTGATATTCTGCGCTGCTTCTTTTTGCTCTTTCATTCATGCTCCGCGTTCAAACTGCGTCAGGCATTTTTTTCCCAGATTTCTTGCTGCGTTCAGGTAGCGATTTGTCTGATGTCCGTTTTCGCAATGGCACAATTCTGTTCTGCTGTCGGTCCGGATGATGTCTGCGCCGCATTTTGCACATGTTGTACTGATTCCGGTGGCATGCACTTCGATGACAATGATTCCGTTTTTCCAGGCTTTGTAGTCCAGATACTGGCGGATCCTGGTGCTTAAATGGAGCGGGCCCCAGTTTCCTGAGCCTTTCATTACGTTTCTGGTATATTCCTGGTTGTAGCGTGGAAGTACGATCACAGAAACGTCCTGCTCTCTGGCGAAGTGGATGATCTGACTTGTGACCTGATGTCCGTAATGTTCAGACAGGTGCTTCAGATGCATCCAGTATTTCTGATCGACTTTGCCGGTCTGTTTACCTCCGGTTGCTTCCTGGGACTTCTGGATCTTTTCGAGAAGTTTTCTGCAATGGTGGCTGTATTCCTTTCCACCTTTCCAGAACTTCACTGCAATCTCCTGACCGCTTCCGTCCAGAACAACGCCTGCTGCAAAGGCATCGCTGTTTGTAAACTGAATGCAGAGAATCCTGCAGCCTGCCTGCATCCTCTGACGGACAGTTGCTGTATTGCTATTATCCTGACGCACAGGCACATGCAGCATGTCATATTTGTATTCAAAAACTACGGATGGTGACAGGAGTCTGGCGTTTTCCGGGAAGTCTCTGCCTGACAGCCGGCAATGCATCCAGGTCCATGTGTCGCCTGTCCAGACACGCAGTGTGATCTCTTTGGCTGAAAACTCCTGATACATTCCCTTGTAATAGGTAACTGCTGCATTTAATTTCCCGGCTCTTCCAATCTTCTCATCCTGGGCAAAACGGCTGAGATAGCTTTTGGCTGAGGCAATTCCTTCATTGGCTGCTGCTCTTCGGAAATATAGCGGAACTTTTTGCCAGGGGAGCGGGTCTGATGGGATGCGACCGCCTCGTCCCGGAATGCTCATGATCTCCAGCTCGCGCAGAGTCTGCTGGCTTCCCTTTTCCCAGAGATCCGCATGATCCAGAAGCAGGTTGTAATAGAATTCGGCGATTCGGTTATAAAATTCCTGAGTGGCCCGCAGCCATTCCGGATGTCTGCACCAGAGATGCAGGCGCCAGGTTATGATGCTGTAACCGCTTTTTCCGACGATTTCTTTTTTTCCGGTTTCTGGTTCTTTCATATGGGGTCTCCG
>CAVEKJ010000448.1:0-2173 GCA_963616205.1 Prevotella sp. | reverse complement strand
TGGCATGTGTGTTCTTATATCTTGCCATTAAACATGGTTTTGAGCCGCTCCTGTTGGTTCCGATCGCTTTTGGTATGCTTCTGGTTAATATCTACCCGGACATTATGCTTAGCATTGAGGATTCATCCAACGGCGTTGGCGGACTTCTTCATTATTTTTACTTAATGGATGAGTGGAGTATTCTTCCTTCACTGATCTTCCTTGGTGTCGGTGCGATGACAGACTTTGGTCCGCTGATTGCAAACCCGATCAGCTTCCTGATGGGAGCAGCTGCACAGCTTGGTATTTACCTCGCATATTTCCTTGCAATCTTCCTTGGCTTCAACGGAAAAGCAGCTGCAGCAATCTCCATCATTGGTGGTGCTGACGGCCCGACTTCCATTTTCCTCGCAGGTAAGCTTGGACAGTCTTCTCTTATGGGACCGATCGCAGTAGCAGCATATTCCTATATGTCTCTGGTACCGATCATCCAGCCTCCGATCATGAAGGCCTTTACAACAGAGGAAGAGCGTAAGATCAAAATGGGTCAGCTTCGTCCTGTTTCCAAACTTGAGAAGATCCTCTTCCCGGTCGTTATCACGATCGTTGTTTGCCTCATCCTTCCGACAACAGCTCCTCTTGTTGGTATGCTGATGCTCGGAAACCTGTTCCGCGAGTCTGGAGTTGTTAAACAGCTTTCTGAGACAGCTTCCAATGCTCTTATGTACATCGTAGTAATCCTTCTTGGAACCTCTGTAGGTGCTTCCACAAGTGCTGAGGCATTCCTGAATGTAGATACACTGAAGATCGTAGTTCTTGGTCTTGTTGCTTTTGCCTGCGGTACCTTTGGTGGTGTTATGCTTGGAAAAGTTCTCTGCAAGGCTACTCACGGAAAAATCAACCCGCTGATCGGATCAGCCGGAGTTTCTGCCGTTCCTATGGCAGCCCGTGTATCCCAGAAGGTTGGTGCTGAGGCAGATCCTACAAACTTCCTGCTGATGCATGCGATGGGACCGAACGTTGCAGGTGTTATCGGTACAGCAGTTGCTGCCGGTACATTCATGGCAATCTTTGGGGTATAACCCATCGTCTTATAAAATTTTGTAAGGAGAATAATTATGGCAGAAATAGAGAAAAAACCTGTGAAGATTGTGGAAACGATCCTGCGTGACGCTCATCAGTCCCTGATCGCTACACGTATGAGCACAGAGCAGATGCTTCCGATCATCGAGAAACTGGATAAAGTTGGCTATCATGCAGTAGAGTGCTGGGGCGGTGCTACTTTCGATGCTTCCTTACGTTTCCTGAAGGAGGATCCGTGGGAAAGACTTCGTAAGCTCCGTGACGGCTTTAAAAATACAAAGCTCCAGATGCTGTTCCGTGGACAGAATATCCTTGGATATCGTCCATATGCTGATGATGTCGTTGAGTATTTTGTACAGAAATCCGTGGCAAACGGCATTGATATCATCCGTATCTTTGACTGTATGAATGACCTTCGTAACCTTCAGACAGCAGTAAGTGCGGCAAACAAGGAAAAGGCACATGCACAGGTTGCGTTATCCTACACACTGGGAGATGCTTACACACTTGATTACTGGACAGACCTTGCGAAACGTATCGAGGATATGGGCGCAGATTCCATCTGTATCAAGGATATGGCCGGACTTCTTGTTCCGTACAAAGCTACTGAGCTTGTCAAGGCTCTGAAAGAGACGGTTAAGATCCCGATCGATCTTCATTCCCACTATACATCCGGTGTTGCTTCCATGACATACATGAAGGCAGTTGAGGCTGGTGTTGACATCATCGACACAGCGATGTCACCATTTGCTCTTGGAACATCCCAGCCGGCAACAGAGGTTATGGTTGAGACTTTCAAGGGAACACCATATGATACAGGCTTTGATCAGCAGCTTCTCGCTGAGATTGCAGATTACTTCCGCCCGATGCGTGACGAGGCCCTGGATACAGGCCTTCTGAATCCGAAGAACCTTGGTGTAAACATCAAGACTCTTCTGTATCAGGTACCAGGTGGAATGCTTTCCAACCTGACATCACAGCTGAAAGAGCAGCATGCTGAGGATAAATTCTACGAAGTACTTGAGGAAGTTCCGCGTGTTCGTAAAGACCTCGGTGAGCCGCCACTTGTTACACCGTCCTCTCAGATCGTTCGTACACAGGCTGTATTTAA
>CAVEKJ010000447.1:952-2182 GCA_963616205.1 Prevotella sp. | reverse complement strand
GACCTGGATGCAAGTGCTCTTGTGAGATATCCGGTCCTTCAGGGCGAAAAGATCCATATGCAGAATTGACCACATCCGGACCCCTACGTGATCGTGAATATCTCCCTGACCTGGAAGATCCATTAAGGCAGGCAAACATTTGCGGGAAATTCTGAGATGTGATAGAATGGTCAGGATGATTTTTCCATAAAGTCAGGGGAAATCTTAGGACAGCCCCAACAGATAACCGGGGCAGGAATGAGAGGAGAAACAAAATGGCTTTATTTCAGGCATTTCGGGCAGTAAGACCTGCCTCTGAAAAAGCAGAAAAAGTGGCTGCACTTCCCTACGATGTAGTAAGCAGGGAGGAAGCAAGGGCAATCGGGGAAGAAAATCCGGAATCTTTTCTCCATATAGACAGAGCAGAGATGGATCTGGATCCGGAAACCGATCTTTATGATCCCAAAGTTTATCAGAAGGCAAGAGAAAATTTGGATCGTTTCCAGAAAGAAGGAATCCTGATCCAGGACGAGAAACCGAACTATTACTTATACGAACTGATCCGCAGGGGAAAATCCCAGACCGGTATCGTAGGCGTCAGTTCCATTGATGATTATATGAACGGCGTGATTAAGAAGCACGAACTCACAAGAGAGGACAAAGAACAGGACCGCATCCATCATGTGGATGTCTGTGATGCAAACACAGGCCCTATTTTTCTGGCATGCAGATATCCTGCAGAGCTTCTTTCTCTTATGGAAGAGTGGAAAAATGCCCATACTCCGGTATATGATTTTACTTCCGATGACGAGATCACACATCGCGTATGGATCATAGATGAGGAAGAAAAGATCCAGAAGATCCACAGCCTTTTTGGTGGGATATCTTCTATCTATATCGCAGATGGCCATCACAGGGCAGCTTCCGCTGTAAAAGTGGGACAGAAGCGGAGAGCAGAACATCCGGATTACACGGGAAAAGAAGAATTTAACTTTTTCCTGTCTGTGGTATTTCCGTATGATCAGCTGACCATCCTGCCGTATCACAGGATCGTAAAAGATATCAAAGGAATGGATCCGAAAGCTTTTATTGGAAGCATGAAATTTAATTTTGAGCTGATGGCAATGCCGGGATTTCCGTGCAAACCGGTAGAGAAACACTGCTTCGGTCTCTATGTGGATGGAGAGTGGTTCCATTTGAAAGCATATCCGGATATTTATGCAGGCAAAGACAGCGTAGGACAGCTGGATG
>CAVEKJ010000447.1:0-942 GCA_963616205.1 Prevotella sp. | reverse complement strand
TGTCCATTCTTCAGGATAAAGTCCTGGGACCGGTCCTTGGGATCAAAGATCCACGTACAGATGAGCGGATCCGTTTTATGGGCGGAAATCACAAACTGAAAGATCTGGCAGCGGCAGCAGATGAAACAGGAGGAACTGCGTTTGCCATGTATCCTACATCTATGGAGGAACTGATGGCGATCGCAGATGAGGGAAAACTGATGCCGCCAAAGAGCACCTGGTTTGAGCCGAAACTTAGAAGTGGTCTTTTTATCCATAAACTGTCAGACTGAGCCAATCCGTTTTATAAAATTTTAATAAACTGGTCAGGAAAATCTTAGGAAATCAATACAGATTGCTCACATTTATCCTATAAGATATAGCTTATGGTGAGCAAATGAGAAAGAGGGGTTTTCATGACAAACGAACAGTATTACGATTGCACCCGGCCATACCAGAATGCATGTCAGATCATGCGTGCCAAACTTGAAGTGCTCAACGGAAGCCTGTATCAGAAATCTTCCGTATCTCCGATCCACAATATCCAGGAACGGATCAAATCCAAAAAGAGCATCGAAAAGAAACTGGAGAAGCTGGGACATTCGGACAGTGTGCAGAACGCCAAGGATTATCTCCGGGACATCGCCGGGATCCGTGTGATCTGCTATTTTATTGATGATATATATAACCTTGTAAATGCGCTGAAACGACAGAGCGAACTGATCTTTATCCGGGAGAAGGATTACATAAAGAATCCCAAACCCAACGGATACCGCAGTTTTCATGTGATCATTGCGGTGCCGGTATATTATCTGGATACCATGGAATATTTTCCGGTGGAGATCCAGCTGCGGACCATGACCATGGATCTTTGGGCGAGCATGGAGCACCGCGTCTGTTATAAGAAACTTCCGGAGCACAGAGACGAGCTTGCAGAGGCTTTCTGCCAGTATGCGGATATCC
>CAVEKJ010000446.1:0-2188 GCA_963616205.1 Prevotella sp. | reverse complement strand
GCACAGGCAGCTGCTGTTTTCGGGGATGCCAGATAGATCTGCACTTTGGAAGTTCCCATACGTCCCAGGAAGTTACGGTTGTTGGTTGCCACAACCTTCTCACCGTCTGTAAGAATACCGCCGGTTCTTCCACAGCAAAGTCCGCAGCCCGGATGTGTAATGATGGCACCGGCCTCGGCAAGCGTATCCAGAATTCCAAGCTCAATGGCCTGACGGTAGATCTTGCGGCTTGCAGGAGTTACGATCAGTTTCACATAGTCTGCAACTTTTTTACCCTTCAGAACCTCTGCTGCTGCCATAAGGTCCTCAAGGCGTCCGTTTGTACAGGAACCGATAAATACCTGATCAATGGTCTCGCCCTGAAGCTCACTGACATCACGGATCTTGTCCACCTGTGACGGACACGCCATTACCGGTACAAAATCTTCAGCTTTATAAGTCATGGTCTTCATGTAAACAGCATCCTCGTCACCGACAAGGCTCTTCTGATAGTCATCCAGTTCCACATTACAGTAAGCGGCAGTCTTCTCATCCGGTGTGAAAAGAGCACATTTTGCACCGGCTTCAATGGCCATATTTGACATTGTCATACGGCTTGCCACAGACATGTTCTCAATGGTGCTTCCGGAAAATTCCAGTGCACGGTATGTGGCACCATCCGCACGCAGATCACCGATAATACGAAGAATGATATCCTTGGACATGACATTCTCCGGAAGTTCTCCGTCGATCACAATTTTAATGGTTTCCGGAACTTTGATCCACATGGTTCCTGTTCCCAGGATGCTGGCCATCTCCGTATATCCAATACCGGAAGAAAATGCGCCGACACATCCATAAGTTGTGGTATGGCTGTCTGTACCAAATACGATATTGCCAGGTTTTACATATCCTGCCTCTGTCATCAGCTGATGGCAGATACCGTCACTTCTGTGCACATTTTTCATGCCATATTTTGCTGCAAAAGCATCTCCAACATGAAAATGTCTGGTATCGTCCTGCTGGCTGGCAGGTACAAGATGGTCGTAGATCAGGACAACTTTGTCCGGATCCCACAGTTTCTGAAATCCCATCTCCTCAAATTTCTCCGCTACAAACGGAATAAAGATATCATGGATCATCACTCTGTCAACATTGACTGTCACGATATCGCCAGGCTTTACTGCTTTGCCTGTATTATGTCTGATAATTTTTTCAATGATCGTCTCGCCCATTTTTTCTCTCCTCTCCGTTTGTTAGTCCAGACCGTTCAGTTTACGCATGGCTTTTACAAGTCCGCCGGCCTTTATAATGTCCATCAGATTCTCCGGAAGAGAAGCGATCGGATACTGTTTTCCGTTGTGGTCTACATGCTCGTTCATCACAACGGTAACTTCATCGCCCTCTTTCACATTGTCGTGAAGATCCGGCTGCTCAATCAGAAGAAGTCCGTTGTTGATGGAGTTACGGAAAAAGATCCGGGCAAAAGATTTCGCAATGACACACTGGATTCCCAGTGCCTTGATGATCTCCGGTGCCTGCTCTCTGGAGGAACCGCAGCCGAAATTCTTTCCTGCTACGATAATGTCGCCTTTCTGGATCTGTCCTGCCAGCTCCGGGCGAAGAGGACTGAATCCGTACTGTTTCATATCGTCAATGGTTTTCAGTGCAAGGTACTCCGTCGGGATGATGATATCGGTATCGATATCGTCGCCAAGTACCCACACTTTTCCTGTAAATGCTTCCATATGTATATCTCCTATTTATTCCTGAATATCTTTTCTGAGGTTTTTATACTCTGTCAGCAGTGGCGATCTCACCTGCAATGGCAGATGCAGTAACCGTTGCCGCTGATCCCAGATAAACCTTGGAGCTCGGATGTCCTGCACGTCCCTTGAAGTTACGTGTTCCGGTGCTGATCAGAACTTCGTTCTCACCGATAACACCCTGGCAGCTTCCCCAGCATACACTGCAGTTCGGATTCATAACAATTGCTCCAGCGTCCATAAAGATGTCCAGAAGGCCTTCTTTTAATGCCTGACGGTATATTGTCTGGCTCGCAGGTACAACGAGGAATCTGACGCCCTCAGCTACCTTCTTGCCCTTGATAATCTCTGCGCCGACACGAAGATCTTCGATACGTCCGTTGTTACAGGAGCCGAGGAATGCTTCATTGATCTCAATTCCGCAGGTTTCTTCAGCAGGAACT
>CAVEKJ010000445.1:0-2188 GCA_963616205.1 Prevotella sp. | reverse complement strand
TTCTTGGCCTTTGCATGAATGCACTTGGCGACAAGATGAAACCGCTGAAAAGCGTACTTGAGAATTTAAGTGACATTATCAACCTGTATCTTACATTCCTGATCAACAAGGTTGGTCCTGTGGCAATCTTCTGCCTGATCTCCCGTACATTCGCTATCTATGGAGCAGAGTATCTGGCACCTGCAGCAGCTTACATCGTTGGTGCAATGATCACACTGTTTGTACTTGTTGTTACTATTTACCCGATCGGTATTGGCCTTACAACTGGCTTAAGCCCGATGAAATTTCTTAAGAAGATCGCAAAAGTCGGTGTATTCGGATTCTCCACAAACTCTTCCGCAGCATGCCTTCCGCTGAACACCAGAACATGTCTGGATGAGCTTGGATGCTCCCAGGAGATCACAAGCTTTGTACTTCCTACAGGTATGACCATCAACATGAATGGTACAACTGTTATGCATATGTTCGCAGTAACCTTTATCGCAACAGCATCCGGAATCGACATCACACCTGCAAACCTGGTTGTAGTTGCATTCCTTTCCATCTGTGCGGCAATGGGCTGCCCGGCTATCCCGATCGCAGGTACAACCCTGATCGTAACAATCCTTTCCGGTATGGGATGGACATCTGACCTCTGCATGATCGCATATGCACTGGTTGTAGCAATCAACCGTCCGGTTGAGATGGCACTTCTTCCGCTTAACGTAATCGATGATGCAACAGTCAACGTTATTGTTAACAAGAAAGAAAATGAGCTTGACGTAGACAAATATAATGCGTAAGTAAATATAAAAAGTCTTAATATTATACATACAAATGATTAAATTGACTTAATATTACTACGATGATACCATTTAAGCGTATAGTTGAGACATCAGCTATACGCTTAAATATTAAATGCAGTAAAAAACAGCGGGACACCCGCAGAAAAATAAAAGGGTTCAGGAGGAAATAAATATGGAGTACAAGACAGCGAAAAGAATGGAGTGCCTTCCGTTTTCCGGTATCCGTGCAGTAATGGAAAAAGCAAACAAAATGCAGCAGGCAGGAGAGAAGATCATCCACCTGGAGATTGGACGTCCGGATTTTGATACACCGGAGAAGATCAAAAAAGCAGCAAATGAGAGCCTTGCGGCAGGACATGTATTTTACACATCCAACTATGGTATCCCGAAACTGAGAGAAGCCATTGCGAAATGGGAGAACGAGAACCATGGTACAGATTATGAGGCATCTGAAGTTCTTGTAACAGTAGGCGTTGGTGAAGCTACTTTTGCATCTATGGATGCTTTCCTGGATCCTGGTGATGAGATCCTTGTTCCGAACCCGGTATGGCTCAACTATATCCATGTTCCGTCTGCTCTTGGTGCAGTGCCTGTAACATACAGCCTGAAAGAGGAGAATGATTATCAGATTGACTTCGAGGAGATGGAGTCCAAGATCACAGACAAGACAAAGATGATCGTAGTTGTTAACCCAAGCAACCCGACCGGTGGTGTATTCTCCAGAGAGACACTTGAGAAATTAAGTGAGATCGCAATCAAACATGATCTTCTTGTGATCGCAGATGAGATCTACAGCCAGCTTGTATATGATGGAACTGAGCACGTAAGTATCGCATCCCTTCCGGGAATGAAAGAGCGTACCATCACATTAGGAGGTTTCTCAAAAGCTTACTCCATGACAGGATGGAGACTTGGATACATGTGTGCACCGGTTGGAATCATCCAGGCATGTGTACGTGTTCATCAGTACACCGTTACCTGTGCATCTTCTTTTGTACAGGAAGCAGCTCTCACAGCATTAAGCGACTGTGCAGAAGATGTTGAGGCAATGAGAAAAGAGTATCAGAGAAGAAAAGATTACGTGGTAAAAGCACTGAACGAGATCGACGGAATCAGCTGCAACAATCCACATGGTGCTTTCTACATCTTCGTAAATATCAAGAGCCTTGGAATGACTTCCATGGAAGTTGCCGAGTACCTTCTTGACAATGCAAAGATCGCCCTGGTACCTGGCTCCGCATTCGGTTCCGAGGGAGAGGGATACTTAAGAATCTCCTATGCATGCAGCTATGAAGATCTTCAGGAAGCATGTGCAAGAATCAAAAAAGCAGTGGAAGAACTGAAAAACAAATAATGAAATAAAAATTATCCACCGCTTTTTGTGATGAAAAGCGGTGGATGAA
>CAVEKJ010000444.1:0-2197 GCA_963616205.1 Prevotella sp. | reverse complement strand
AATGGGTAGTATTTGACACTACCGATATTGTGACAGGAGTATAGATATGAAAGAAAAAATCGGCATCATCTCAGATACCCACGGTCTTCTGCGGCCGGAGGTACTGGAAATCTTAAAAGACTGCAAATACATTCTTCATGCCGGAGATGTAAACAAAGACGAGATCCTGGATGTGCTGCGAGCTATGGGAAATCTTTACGTAGTCCGTGGAAATAATGACAAAGACTGGGCAGAAAACCTCCATACCAGTTTAAGCTTCACGATCGCCGGCGTGAAATTTTTTATGGTCCATAATAAAAAAGATGTTACATGGGATCTGAGTGACACCCAGGTAGTTATCTTCGGACATACTCATAAATATTTTGAGAAGATGATTGATGGCAGACTGTGGCTGAATCCGGGAAGCTGTGGAAGAAGCCGTTTTGGCGGTGAGGTTACCATGGCTATAATGACTGTGGAGGATGGAAAATACGAAGTGGAGAAGGTTGTCCTGGCATAAAATCCCGGAAATTACTGGAATACGCTGACGCATAAAAGGATTTTTTGTATTTTATGCGAAACAATCCTTGTAATTTAAGATTTGTGGCGTATAATTAGAAAACGTTTAAATCAAAAGTGGTCTTACCACTTTTTGACCGAATGCGGATGATCTTATCCGTTTAACAACGCAAATCACGTTGGGCAGATTTTTGTCTGCTTCAAATGAATCAGGAGGGATGCAACATGAAGTATGTACAGCAGTTCAGCATCATCCTGTTGATTTCCGTCATTGGAGAAATCTTAAAAACCTTTCTTCCACTTCCGGTACCGGCCAGTGTTTATGGCCTGATCATTATGTTGGTGGCTTTGCTCACAGGCATCCTGAAGCTGGATCAGGTCAAAGGCGCGGCAGATTTTCTGGTTGAGATCATGCCGGTAATGTTTGTGCCGGCAGGTGCGGGACTGACCACAGCCTGGAGCACTCTGAAACCGATTTGTGTACCGGTTCTCATCATGACGTTTATCAGCACGGTGGTTGTAATGGTCGTAACAGGAAAAGTAACACAGGGAGTGATCCGAATGGGAAAGAGAGGAAAAGAAAAATGATGGAATTTATAAAAAACTCCGCATTTTTTGGAGCAATGCTAAGTCTGATCGCCTATGAGATCGGTCTGATCCTGAAAAAGAAATTCAAAATGGCGATCTTCAATCCTCTTTTAATTTCGATCATCTGCGTCATCGGAGTTCTTCTGATCTTCCATATTGATTACGAGGATTACAATGAAGGCGGAAAATATATCAGTTATCTGCTGACTCCGGCAACGGTATGTCTGGCAGTGCCTCTTTACGAGCAGATCCATCTGCTGAAAAAGAATCTCAAGGCAGTGGCAGTCGGGATCATTTCCGGAACGCTGGCAGGACTTTGCAGCATTCTGCTCATGTCCAAACTGTTTGGTTTTAATCATCAGGAATATGTCACCATGCTTCCAAAATCCATCACAACTGCCATCGGAATGGGTGTTTCTGAGGAGCTTGGCGGTATCGTGACTATCACAGTTGCCGTGATCATCATCACTGGAGTGTTGGGAAATATGATCGCAGAGGTTGTTTACAAGATCGCAAAAATTGAGGAACCTATCGCAAGAGGTCTTGGACTTGGAACCTCCGCCCATGCCATCGGAACAGCCAAAGCCATGGAACTGGGTCCGGTAGAGGGAGCCATGAGCAGTCTTGCCATTGCAGTAGCCGGCCTGCTTACGGTTGTAGGCGCATCAGTGTTTGCGGGAATGATGTAAATATCCATAGAAGAATAAAAATGTGTGAAAGGTCTGTCGTATACGGCAGGCTTTTTTTCTTTGGGAAGAATATCCTGGTCAGATAAAAAAAGTATCAGAAGTATCCATATCTGCCAAGAAATAAGTTGCGGGGGTAATACGGGAAAGTGTATACTGAACATAATAAAAAAGCTGCGCTCATTTTTGGAAAAGTGAAAATATAGGAAAAAAGATCGCGGCAATAAAAAAGTGGAGGAGCATATGAAAAGAAAAACGACAAGGGCATTGTCGCTGTTTCTGACTGCGGCAATGCTTGGCACCAGTGTGCCTTCTGCGGTACTGGCAGAAGATTTCAGCCAGCAGTCGGACATGCAGTGGGATAGTGAAGCGGTGAACGAAACCGCAGATCTGGAAGGCCAGATGGAAGAGGGAACCGGTAATAC
>CAVEKJ010000443.1:1660-2201 GCA_963616205.1 Prevotella sp. | reverse complement strand
GCATATGATTCTCCATGCACATGATGGATGCAGTCATGTCAATAACCTGAAGGCGATTGTCTACGACTTCCTTAATGGTAACGGTATCGTACTTTACTGCGTTTGGATTCTTTGCCGGATCGCTGTCATAAACACCATCAATGGCCTTTGCTAACAAGATAACATCTGCTTCCATCTCAATGGCACGCAGTACAACTCCGGTATCAGTGGAAAAATACGGATGGCCGGTACCACCTGCAAAGAAAATAACTTTGCCTTCGGCAAGAGCCTCATTTGCTGCATCCTTGGAGAACAGCTTTGTAAATGTACTGCACGCAAATGGAGTGAAGATCTCAGTCTTCATGCCCGTGGTGCGGAAGATCTCAGATACATAGATACAGTTCATAACGGTTGCTAACATACCGATCTGGTCTGCTTTGGGTCTGTCGATTGCGTTGCTGGAACGACCTCTCCAGAAATTTCCACCGCCGATTACGATTGCAACCTGCACGCCCTGATCCACTGACTGCTTTACCTGTCTTGCAACATCTTTTACAACTTC
>CAVEKJ010000443.1:0-1584 GCA_963616205.1 Prevotella sp. | reverse complement strand
TGGTTGTAGTTGCACCCAGATACATATGCTAATATCTTACCATACAGAAATTTAAAAAGCAACTAGTAATATGCAGCCGTGGCATCAAATACAAATTCCGCCGGTCCACTTAAAAAGACAGATTCTCCACTACCCTTCCAGTTAACGGTTAGTATTCCTCCCGGTACTTCAGCAAAAACTTTATGTTCCAACCCCTTTTGATGTATCGCACAAACCACAGCCGCACAAGCACCCGTTCCACAAGAGAGCGTTTCTCCAGAACCACGTTCCCAGATTCTAAGGCGAATTTGATTCTGTGTAACAATTTGGACAAATTCAATATTTCTGCGTTCCTCTAATTGCGCAAGACCTTCTAAAAATGGACCCCATTTTTCAACCGGATACTCAGACGGATGATTCTGCACAAAACAGACAGCATGCGGATTTCCAATTGAAACAGGTGTCAGCAAAAATGAATTGATCTCAACAGTTGGTAAAATAACAGGAACTCCCATATCCACACAAACAGATCGAACATGATTCTTATTTTCAATAGTAAGAAACAGTGTCTTTATTCCAGCTTTTGTTTCCACATAAATCATAGTTTTCTTTATGAATCCACGCTCATACACATATTTTCCCAGACAGCGTATTCCATTTCCACACATAGTACCTTCTGAACCGTCTGCATTAAACATACGCATACGGCAATCAGCAATATCAGACGGGCAAATTAAAATCAAACCATCGGAACCTATTCCAAAATGGCGGTCACTAAGGCGTATTGCCAGCTGACTCCAGTTAACAGCATTCGTCATTTGGAAAGCATTTACTTCAAGCAGATTCACAAAAATATAGTCATTTCCAGTTCCCTGCATTTTTGTAAACTTTAAATTCATCTGATTCCAGCCTTTTTATAACACTCATATCCATTATATGCAGTTACAGTTCACACGTCATGCCAGCTGTTTCAGTAAACTGAGACAATAGATCTCATGCTTGCAGAGTACCTTTGTATGTGTTAAGATAAGGCAGATGCGAAAATATCGTACAGGAGGATTTACACAAATGCTTACTTTAAAAAATACATCTGTTATGAATTTTGAAAATGCCATTCGCGGAGCAAGAAATCCGATGAACAGCTGGGGACGGATGGACAGTCATACAGAACCGGATGGCACTTTTGTTTTTGGACAAAACGACCTTGATCTGGCAATGCGCCTTGCAAGAGCAGGCTCCGATCATAGAAAATATCTGCGCATGGTCTTTGTCAGTGTTGATGTGACTGCACCACTCTATTGGTGGAAAGAATACGATACCTATAAGGTAGCCACTGTTGCAAATTCAACGAGCACAATGCATAAAATCCACAGCAAGCCATTTTCAATGGATGATTTCTCCTGTGATCACATGACAGACCGTACGAAAAAGTTTATGGAAACGATCGTAGAGGAACTTGAAAGTATTCGTCTTCGTTTTAAGGAGACGAAGTCCAAAGAGGATTGGTATGACATGATTCAGCTTCTTCCAAGCAGCTACAATCAGATGCGCACCTGTACATTCAATTATGAGACATTAATTAACATTTATCGCGCAAGAAAGAAT
>CAVEKJ010000442.1:0-2201 GCA_963616205.1 Prevotella sp. | reverse complement strand
GTGTGAAACGGCAGACAGAAGTACGGCCGGATGAACTGCTTCTGGATTTTCTCCGGAAAAACAGCTGCTACAGCGTAAAGCGTGGATGTGAGACTGCCAACTGTGGCCTCTGTACCGTGCTGATGGACGAGCGCCCGATCCTGTCCTGTTCCATGCTGGCTGCCCGTGCAGACGGCAAAAAAATTGTAACTCTGGAAGGGATGCAGGAGGAAGCGAAGGAATTTGGTGCTTTTATGGCAAATGAGGGAGCAGAACAGTGTGGTTTCTGCAATCCTGGCTTTATCATGAATGTTTTCGCCATGTTAAAAGAACTTTCGGACCCTACAGAGGAGGAAATCCGGGAGTATCTTTCCGGAAACTTATGCCGCTGTTCCGGATTTGTGGGACAGACCAGAAGTATCCTGAAATTTCTCGACTACAAAAAAGGACAGGAGGAAGGAAAATGAAATATGTAAACAAGCCGGTACCAAAAACAGATGCCATGTCCCTGGTAACCGGAAAACCGGTTTATACCGATGACCTTGCACCTTCTGACTGTCTGATCGTCAAGGTCTTAAGAAGTCCTCATGCCAATGCCTGGGTAGAAGAGATCAAAACAGACGCGGCAAAGAAGATCGAAGGGATCGCCTGTGTCCTGACGTATGATGATGTTTCCCATAAACGCTTTACTCTGGCCGGACAGACCGCACCGGAGATCAGTCCCTGGGACCGCTATATCATAGATAAACACGTGCGCTTTGTAGGGGATCCGGTTGCCATCGTAGCCGGTGAGACAGAAGAAGCAGTAGACAAGGCGCTCAAGCGCATTAAGGTAAAATACCGTGTGGAAGATGCGGTTCTTGATATCCACACAGCAAAAGATAATCCGATCCTGGTCCATCCGGAAGAGGACTGGTATATGCCGATCCCTGCTGGTGGTGACAACAAGCGGAATCTCTGCGCCTCCAATGTAGAAGAAGTTGGGGATGTAGATGCCATGCTGGAAAAATGTGCTTATACGGTAGATCATGTTTATCACACAAAGGCCAACCAGCAGACTATGATGGAAACCTTCCGTACCTACTGTTATATGGATCATTTTCAGAGACTGACGGTGGTTTCTTCTACGCAGATTCCGTTCCATATCCGAAGGATCGTAGGGAACGCGTTGAATATCCCGTCTTCCAAAATCCGCGTGATCAAGCCACGTATCGGTGGAGGGTTTGGTGCGAAACAGTCTTCGGTCAGTGAAGTTTTTCCTGCACTGGTAACCTGGGTTACCGGCCGTCCGTCTAAGATCGTTTTTTCCAGGAAGGAGTCCATGATCGCATCATCGCCCCGTCATGAGATGGAAGTTCATATCCGCATGGGTGCAGATGAAAACGGTATTGTAAAGGCAATCGATCTTTACACTCTTTCCAACACCGGTGCATATGGAGAACATGGGCCAACAACTGTAGGACTTTCCGGACATAAATCCATTGCACTGTACCGTCACACAGAAGCATACCGTTTTGCCTATGATGTGGTCTACACCAATATGCAGGGGGCAGGTGCTTACCGTGGTTATGGTGCCACACAGGGTATTTTTGCGGTGGAATCCGCGGCAGATGAGCTGGCACATAAGATGGGCATGGACCCGGTAAAATTCCGTGAACTGAACATGCCAATGGAGGGTGAAGCCCTTCCTGGCTATCCGGATGTGCCGATCAACGGCAGCTGTACCATGGATAAATGTCTTGCCCGGGCAAAAGAAATGATCGGCTGGGATGAAAAATATCCATTCCGTGATATGGGCAACGGCAAAGTCCGTGGCGTCGGTATCGCCATGGCCATGCAGGGGTCTTCCATTGCGGGAGTCGATGAGGGTGGAGCGGATATCAAGCTGAATGAGGATGGTTCCTATACTCTGGCTCTCGGCTGTTCCGATATGGGCACCGGCTGTGATACCATCCTTGCCCAGATGGCGGCAGACTGTCTGGATACCGATATGAAAAATATCGTGGTGTTCAGCGTAGATACAGATATTTCTCCTTATGATTCCGGTTCCTATGCGTCCTCAACAACTTATGCCACCGGAAACGCAGTGATCCAGGCCTGTGGAGAACTAAGGAAAAGGATCCATGCTTTTGGCGCACAGATGCTTGAAGTATCTGCGGAAGATTCGGATTTTGACGGCGAAAAAGTCCGCACAGAAGACGGAAAAGAAGTAACGCTTCAGC
>CAVEKJ010000441.1:0-2205 GCA_963616205.1 Prevotella sp. | reverse complement strand
AGAAACCCTGTACGGATCCCTGTGGTGCTTTCCAGGGAAAAACGGTAAAAACCATTTTCCATTTCCGAAACCTGGAAACCGGAAAGCTGTGAGATGACGGTTCCGGCGTCGGAACTGGCCAGGGAATCTTTTGCGGTAAAAAGCTCCATCAGACTGTCGTCCTTCAGATAAATATACGTGATATATTCTTTTCCGTTGATCTCATCCCGGAAACAAAGGGCAGGAATGTTATCGATGGAACCGGAAAAGATTCCATTATCCTGGTCATGCTGCCGGAATTTGGTAGTCAGGTAAGTTACAGCAGTTCCCAGTTCGGAATCGGAGTCGGTCTGCTTCACGGTCTGCTGGTAGACCCGCGCGGAAAACAGCAGCATCAGCATCAGAAACAGAGCAAAGATCCCGAACAGAAGAAGCGAAAAAAGAGAAGAGACGGAATGACCGGTGTTTTTTCTGGCATTCATGAGGCGTTCCCTCCTTTCGCTCTGCCGGACAGCGCGATCACACTGATGGATGGCAGGAGATTGGAACCGTTGGGAACATACTCTACGACGAATTTTTCTTTGTCATAGGTGATATGATAATCCGAAAGAAGCTGTGACAGACTTTCCGGATATGTGCCTGTGAGGGCATAGGTGCGGATGGCACCATTTTTTAATGTCTGTTCCAGAGCAGCCTGTTCTTTCTGGATGGCCTGACCGGAAGTGTGGCTGACGCCTGCGACAAACAGGATGCAGGAGAAAATCAGAAGCAGCGCCGGAAAGAGGAGAAAAAATGCTCTGAGAAATTTTTTTCTGCGGCTTTCAAAAAGTTCCATTCTGTCACCACCTTACATTGCGAAATCTGAGAGGATTCCCAGAAGCGGCATCATAACGGACAAAAGCACCAGTCCTACAAGAAGAGAAAGCAGGATCACGATGGTAGGTTCTACAATGGAAACCGCCTGTGAGATCAGGTCTGTGGATTTTTCCGTATACTGCCTGGAAAGCCTGCGGAAGGTTTCATCGCTGGATCCGGAATAGGAGGAGATCGTGATAAGGCGCCCCTCCATGCCGCCAAACAGCCCGGAGCCTGTAAATGCGCTGGAAAAAGTTTCTCCACTGTCCAGAAGAGCAGAAGCTTTTTCTATCTTCTCCAGGATCTCCGGCTGTGACAGAAGATCTTTGGTGAGTTCCAGGCTGGTCTCAGGGGAAAGGCCGCTGCGGAGTCCAAGGGAAAGACCCTGAGAGAGACGGCTGTAATCCAAGGCAACGGGAATCTCGCGGAAAACAGGAAGATGTGTAACGATCCTGCGCAGCTGGACACGGCCTTTTTCCGTAAGGCTGAAAAACAGGATGCAGCCAATGAGAACTGCGGCAAGGATCAGAAAAACAGCGGAATAGCGGCTGATCACATTGCCGGCGTTTAAGAGTCCGCGGGAAACCCCGTTCATTTCCAGACCCATCTGGTTAAAAACCTGCTGGAATACAGGAAGGACTTTTATCAGGAGCACCAGGATCACAACCACCATCATACCAAGCATGATCAGCGGGTAAGTGACAGCAGAACGGATCTGCCCGGAAATCTCGTCTTCCTGCTCATAGTGAGCGCTGAGACTTGTCATGATCTCGTCCAGACAGCCGGTTTCCTCACCGGTCCGGACATAGGCAGCCATGGAACCGGGGAAAATACCGGACTCTTCAAGCGCCCGGGAAAGAGAACCGTTTTCTTCCACAGACCGGATCAGGGGTGTGAGGATCTCGCGGTCCGTATCTGTTTTGCTTTCGTCACAGAGGATGTGGAGCCCTTCTGCTGTGGATATGCCGGAATGCAGGAGCATTCCCATCAGCCCGCAGAAACTGGACAATTCCCGGGCGGTCAGTTTGTTTTTCATAATAGAGTCTCCTTTTTGTGGTCAGCGTGTGAACTGTACCGTATAATTGCTTTTATCACCGATATATTCCTGGATCGCTTCGTCACCGTCACTGTTGGCATCAAAGGTAGGGTCCATCAGTTCCCAGGTATCACCGTCAAAAGATACCGCCCTGGTAACCCAGCCCTTACCTCGGATGTAGACATCGATCCATGCGTGCTTCACATCACCGGAATAGCCGATCTGAAGCTTGCAGGGGATGTCCTGGCTGCGCAGCATCGCGGTAGTCAGTGCTGCATAATCAAAACAGATCCCGGTTCCTGTATCCAGGGTATCGTCCACATCCGGAAGATAAC
>CAVEKJ010000440.1:0-2214 GCA_963616205.1 Prevotella sp. | reverse complement strand
GGGCAGGCATCCTGGCATGGATTACACGGAATATTCTGTGTACATTCCATTACCGGATGAACTCCGACCTTATGTGTCACACCCGGGAAGCGTTCTATTTCGTCATCTGCGACAAATCCATGCTTCAGAAGGTTTACAGAAACCGGAATTCCCTCATCAGTTTTTTCAATCGCTTTTCCTCTGTTCTTCGGTGCAAACATTCCCTGACGCAGACCATCCAGTGCTTTATCAAGTGTCTGCATTTCTTCATCCATTTCCGGTTTGCCGATATAACCCAGATATTCAGCAGCCGCGATTCCTGCCATACGTCCTTCTATCATTGCGGACGATGCCTCTTCAATACCAGATACGTCACCAGCTACAAATACGCCTGGAAGGGAGGTTCTTCCATATTCATCACAGATTGGAACCTGGCCGCCCCTCTTCGGGTTATCTTCCATCTCACAGCCTGCCATCTTCAGAAGCTGGGACATCGGTGAGAGTCCAACTGCCAGACAGACCGTATCCACATCAAAATGTTTCTCTGTTCCCGGAATGAATCTGAAACTGGAATCAACTTCTGCGATCGTTACTCCGGTCACACATTCTTCTCCTTCCACCTCGACGATTGTATGTGACAGATAAAATGGTACTCCGGTTCTTGCTATTTTTGCCGCATGTACTCCATACCCTCCAACTCTTGGGGCCGCATCGACAAGTGCAACGACCTCACATCCACATTGCATAAGTTGGAAGGAAACCACCAGACCTACATTACCAGAACCAAGCATCAGTACCTTCTTTCCCGGTAAAACGCCATGCAGATTCATCATCGTCTGTGCGGCTCCTGCACCTATTACACCCGGAAGTGTCCAGCCCGGAAATGTTACCATATTCTCTGCAGCTCCGGTTGCAATGATGATCGCATCTCCCTTAAAATGCCTGATCTCATCACCTTCCCTGACAACAATCTCTTTATCCTGATATAAGCCAATAACAGTTGCATTAAGCACCACTTCAACACCGACCCTGTCAGCTTCATCCAGAAGCTGCTGACCGATCACAAAACCTCTGACTTTTGCACGATGTTCTTTTGATCCAAAAAACTTATGGATCTGCTTGAACAGCTGTCCGCCCGGCTTCTCATTCTCATCAAATACAACAACCTTCAGCCCTCTTTTTGCCGCCTCGATTGCCGCAGACAGACCAGAAGGACCAGCTCCTACAATTATTAAATCATATCTCTTCATCCTTATGTCCTCCTTGAACTTTACTGCTCTGAAAATGGTTTATCGCTGACACCATACTGCGTTCTTACATCCATTCCTGCCTTAAGCGGTGTAATGCAGGTTCTTACATTCGGTACTCCGTCCACAACCATAACACAGTCGGTACATCTTCCGATCGCACAGAATATCCCCCGCGGTTTATGTTCTTTTTTCGTATATCTGTGAACCATCACCCCAGCTGCCTTTAATGCTGTGGCAATAGGTTCTCCTTCCATTCCTTCCAGCTCCTTTCCGTCAAAAGTAAATCTGACCGGTTCACCCTTTTTCTGAACGCCAAGTATCGGATGTTCTTTTATTCTTTCTGCCATAGTCAACGCTCCCTTTCGTACAGATAATCGTAAAAAAAGTGCCTGTACAGATTTTCATCTGCCAGACACCTTTGCCTACAAAGTACAATATAAATTGCATCTCTGATGCTTATGTGTTATATTATATTCTTTTTTTTTATGAAAAATTGTAAAAATCGGAACTCGTCAACCACAGTGCTTTTTTATCTACTGAACAATCTTTATGACCGCTGTATTTGCATAGGTCAGTGGTTCGTTATGAATAAAAAATATCCTGCCATTCACTGGAGCATAAAGTGTCTCTATAAGCTCGCTTTCGTATGGATGGATGATGTTTGCAAGCGGCTGTCCCATCGCCACCTCTTCCCCTGCCTTTACAAGCGGTTCAAAAATACCGGATTCTGAAGTTCTGACTGGAATAAGTTCTGTATCACGGGAGTTTGACAGTGCAGCCTCCTAATAGACCTCTCAAAGCTAGCAATAGATTTATTTTTTTTGTCAATTTTATACTTTTTACTTGCACGTTTTATTATAATATATACTGGGGGTGTTTTATGAGATTAGGATGGACAACAAGCAAATATTCAATTACTTACAGAGCGGTCAAGACGATAAGGGTCAACGAAAAAAACAAGACTCAGATTATCAAATCTTTTGGT
>CAVEKJ010000439.1:0-2220 GCA_963616205.1 Prevotella sp. | reverse complement strand
CTATCTTCTCCAGCACATCCTGCCAGATCCTTGCACTTGCATCACTTGGCATTCTAAGATCTCCTCTCGGAGAAAGTGCCACACTTCCCACCTTCGGGCCATCCGGCAGACAGGAACGCTTGAACTGCTGTGCAAAAAATCTCCGGTAGAAGGTTTTGAGCCATTTCAGGATCGTTTCTTTATCATAAATCCCATCAAAAGTCAGGCATGCAAGCCGGTAGATCTTATCCGGTGTAAATCCCGCACGCAGCATATAATACAGATAAAAATCATGAAGCTCATAAGGGCCTACCAGATCCTCGGTCTTCTGAGCGATCTTTCCATCTTTCGGAGGCAGAAGTTCCGGGCTGACCGGCGTATCCAGGATATCCAGCAGAACTTCTTTCAGTTCCGCATCCCCGCAGGTATCTGCATAATAGCGCACCAGATGACGCACCAGTGTCTTCGGAACAGAAGCATTTACCCCATACATGGACATATGGTCACCATTATAGGTTGCCCATCCAAGTGCCAGCTCAGAAAGATCTCCCGTTCCCACAAGAACACCGCCTTCTTTGTTTGCGGTATCCATCAGGATCTGGGTACGCTCACGGGCCTGGCTGTTCTCATAAGTCACATCATGGATCTCAGGATCGTGTCCGATATCACGGAAATGGACATTTACCGCCTCTTTGATGTTCACCTCTGTAAGTTTTGCACCAAGGCAGCGGCTTAACTTGCAGGCATTCTGATAGGTTCTGTCCGTGGTTCCAAAACAAGGCATGGTCACGCAGTGGATCTGTTCTCTTGGCATTCCCATCTTATCAAAAGCACGTGCCATTACAAGCAGTGCCAGGGTGGAATCCAGTCCGCCGGAAAGGCCTACCACCGCACTCTTGCTGTGGATATGTTCCATACGTTTCTTAAGTCCCATGGCCTGAATGTTCAGGATCTCCTCACAGCGCTCGTCACGCTCTTCCTTCACAGACGGAACAAAGGGATACTGCGGATATTTTCTGGTAAGCGCAGTCTCTTCTTCCTGCACGGAAAAATCAACTCTTGTATGGCTGCAGGTGGAAACCGCCGGATATGTGGACATTCTTCTTCTTTCATCTGCCAGACGCTGCACATCGATCTCGCTGTAGATGATGCCGTTCTCAAAGCGTCTGCTTTCCGCAAGCATGGAACCGTTTTCCGCGATCATATTCTGTCCGCCGAACACA
Organism: Prevotella sp.; assembly: GCA_963616205.1. Taxonomy (GTDB): domain Bacteria; phylum Bacillota; class Clostridia; order Lachnospirales; family Lachnospiraceae; genus Blautia_A. The sequence goes on along the minus strand of CAVEKJ010000439.1, from coordinate 1,018 downwards.
AGGTCCTGGGTAGACTCACCCTCACCTGCACTTGCGTAAATATATCCGCAGATCAGCCGTGCAGACTGTCCACTTACCAGAGTTCTCCGGTAGGAATCCTTGCCTACCATCTCATCACTGGCAGAAAGATTCACAATGATATGTGCGCCATTGATGGCATGGCGGATACTTGGCGGTGCCGGAACCCAGAGATCCTCACAAAGCTCTGCCGCAACGGTAAACTCCGGAAATTCTTCACACTCAAAAATCAGCTCAGTTCCAAATGGAATTTCATCCCAGTACTCATCCTCTTCATTCTTCGCACCTTTCAGGAAGTCCACAAATTCCACGTCTTCTTCCTCAGCTCCTGCAAACTGTCTCTGCTCATAAAACTCATTATAGTTCGGAATGTGTGTTTTCGGCACAAATCCAACGATACGTCCATGATTCAGGGCAGCCGCCACATTGTAAAGCTTTCCTCTGTGACGAAGTGGAAGTCCCACAAAGATCAGGGCATCTGTCTCCTTCGTCTCATCTGCAATGTGAAGAAGTTCTTCCCACGCACTGTCCAGAAGACATCTCTGGAGAAAAAGATCGTGGCAGGTATATCCTGTGATACAGAACTCCGGAAATACCATCAGCTTGACATGCTCTTTTTCCATTTCACGGATGGCTTTCAGGATTTCCTCCCCGTTTGCCTTGCAGTCTGCAACGGTAACCCTGGGCGTTGCTGCTGCCACCTTGATAAAACCATGCTTCATTTTTTCATCCTCCTGCGGCTTATCGCTTGCATTCTCTTATAATTCTCTTAAGATCTTCTACTGTAAAATTATAATTCTTATTGCAGAAATGGCAGTTCATCTCAATGTCCTTGCCTTCCTGGATCATCTCGTTGAGCTCTTTTCTTCCAATGCTGATCAGTGCTTTTTCAACACGCTCTCTGCAGCAGTTGCAGTGGAACTGTGTCGGCAGTGTATCATTGACCTCCATGTCAAAACCTTCCAGTACTTTCTCAAGAAGGCTCTCCGGTGTATGGCCC
>CAVEKJ010000438.1:703-2221 GCA_963616205.1 Prevotella sp. | reverse complement strand
GTACCGAAACCGTACCGGACGGGATCACAGCCAGCCTTGTGAAGCTGGACAATTTTACCGATAATCATCCGTGGTATGAATATGATGAGGAGACAAAGGAATATAAGCGGTTCCAGTTTGGAAAGGAACATATCGATCAGCTGGATAATGAACAGCTTACCTGCGACAACATCATCCTGCAGTATTCCTCCTGCCCGGCATATGATGGAAACGGCTATCTGAATATCGATGCCATTTCCGGCGGAGAGGGTAAGTTTATTACCCGGGGCAAAGCCATCGATATCCGCTGGGAGAAAGATTCTCCATGGGGGATCACCCATTATTATGGCGAAAACGAACAGGAGATCCTCCTGAATCCGGGTACTACCTGGGTGGAGATCGTACAGAATGACCGGATCGATTCCGTTACTTATGAGTAAGACTAATATACAGGTATCAGGAGAAACAAAAAACATGAACGCAAATTACAGGGAACGACTGAAAGACAAGAAACGTATCGTAATTAAGATCGGATCATCATCACTGATCCATGCCGAAACAGGAAGACTGGATTTCCGCAAATTGGAGATCCTGGCCAGAGAACTCAGCGACCTTCATCATCAGGGAAAAGACGTAGTACTGGTATCCTCCGGAGCCATTGCGGTAGGCGCAGCTGCGCTGGGCATGAAGGGAAAACCGGCAGAACTCGAAAAAAAACAGGCCTGCGCGGCAGTGGGCCAGGCCAGACTGATGACCATTTACCAGAAACTTTTCGGCGAATACAATCAAATGGTGGCACAGATCTTGATGACCAAGAATACCATGGTCAACAACACCAACCGCAGAAATGCCCAGAATACCTTCCAGCAGCTTCTGGCAGAAGGAGTGATCCCTATCGTAAATGAGAACGACTCGGTATCTTCCTACGAATTCCAGAACCTGGTAAAATTCGGAGATAACGATACCCTTTCTTCCGTGGTTGCGGCACTGATCGGCGCGGATCTTCTGATCCTCATGTCCGATATCGATGGTCTTTTTACAGACGATCCCAATTCCAATCCGGATGCACAGTTTATCGATATCGTCGAGAATATGGATGACAATATGCGCAAACTCGGCAAGTCCTCCACAGGAAGCAATGTAGGGACCGGAGGAATGGCAACCAAGCTCACGGCTGCGATCATTGCCACGGCAGCAGGAACGGACATGGTCATTGCCAACGGAAATGATTTCCATAATATCCACAGGATCGTGGAGGGCAAGAACTGCGGAACATTATTTGTAGGAAACAAAAAGGAAGAATTTTTCCTCATTGATTATATCGAGAAACTGCTTTAAGGAGAATAACATTATGATGGACAATATCAAGATCGACAGGATCAACGCACTGGCACATAAACAGAAAAGTGTAGGCCTTACCGAGGAAGAAAAGGTGGAACAGACCAAACTTCGGAGAGAATATCTGGATGCAGTCAAAGGAAATCTCCGTGCGCATCTGAATAATATCGATATCCGAGAGAAAGATGGCAGTATCACCAA
>CAVEKJ010000438.1:0-659 GCA_963616205.1 Prevotella sp. | reverse complement strand
GGGAGAAAAATATGGAAGAAAAAAAGGAAATTAGAAAAAAGATCTTCAAAGCCAGAAAAGAGCATACCGATGACTGGATCCGGGAAAACAGCCTTCGGATCACAGAGTCTCTGACACAGCTTCCGGAATACCAAAATGCCAGGCAGATCATGGCATATGCAGATTACAATCATGAAGTGATCACACGTTATATCATTGAACAGGCCTGGAAAGATGGCAAAGAAGTGGCAGTGCCAAAAGTTTTCGGAAAAGATATGGTATTTTATAAGCTGACGGATTTTGAACAGCTGGAATCCGGCTATTTCGGGATCCCGGAACCAAAAGAAGACGGTGAGACCGTTTCCTGGGAAGAAGCCATGATGGTCATGCCGGGGGTAGCTTTTGATGTGAACTGCAACCGGGTAGGTTATGGCGGTGGTTTTTATGACCGCTTTCTGGAAAAACATCCGGGTATCTGCCGCGTTGCAGTGGGATTTTCTTTCCAGCTCCTTCCGGAAGTTCCCACAGAGCCTACGGATATCCGTCCGCAGGTCATTGTGACAGAAGAGAATATATACCGTGATGCACAGTAAGATATTGCTGTAAAGACAGAAAGAAAGGCAGGAATATTTGGAAATGAACAAAATGCTTGAAAAACTGGGACAGAATGCAAAAGATGC
>CAVEKJ010000437.1:0-2222 GCA_963616205.1 Prevotella sp. | reverse complement strand
GAGATTGATTATGAGGCACTTGTACAGGGAGCAAAAGAATATGGTAAGGTTCTGGAGCTTAACAATCATTCCATGGACCCGGACTGCACCCGTGAAAATGCTGTAGAGAATGACACCATTATGCTGAATTACTGTAAAAAATATCAGGTACCGGTGGTTATGGACAGCGATGCTCATTTTGACCTGCTGATCGGAGAATTTGATCTTGCCAGAGATCTGCTCACAAAGTTGGATTTTCCGGAAGAACTGGTGCTGAACCGTTCCGTGGATGCCGTGAAAAAGTATGTAAATCGGAAATTCTGAAAAATAGTTGTCTGTTCTGTATTAATTGACGGTATAATCAAAAACTTTCTGAAAAAAAGTTGTCAAAATTGAATAAAATACTTGAAATTTGCATGGAAATTTAGTAAAATGTGAACATATTAAGTAAGACAAACAGGGAGGTATTACATATGGACGTTTTCAGAACAGACCGAATCAGAAATGTAGTCCTATTAGGTCATGGTGGCGCAGGTAAAACAACACTGGCTGAGGCAATGGCTTATCTGGCAGGTATGACAAACAGACTCGGACGTGTTGAGGATGGCAATACTGTCAGCGATTATGACAAGGAAGAAATAAAGAGACATTTTTCCATCACAACATCTTTGATTCCAGTACCATGGGATAAGATGAAAGTAAATGTACTGGATACTCCCGGATATTTCGATTTTGTGGGAGAAGTTGAAGAGGCAGTCAGTGCGGCAGATGCAGCGATCATCGTTGTTTCCGGTAAGGCCGGTGTTCAGGTAGGAACTCAGAAGGCATGGAATCTCTGCGAGAAATATAAACTTCCGCGTATGATCTTTGTTACAGATATGGATGTGGATGATGTCAGCTATCGTGAGGTCGTGGAAGAGCTGACAGAACTGTACGGCAAGAGAATCGCTCCACTTCATTTCCCGATCCGTGAGGATGGTAAGTTTGTAGGTTATGTCAATGTTGTGAAACAGGCCGGAAGAAGATACATTGACAAGGCCGGCAAGGAAGAATGCCCGGTTCCGGACTATCTGACAGAATATCTTGATAAATATCATGAAACTCTGATGGAGTCTGTTGCTGAGACAAGTGAAGAGTTTATGGATCGTTATTTTGAGGGAGATACCTTCTCTGTAGCTGAGGTTTCCGCAGCCATTGCAACCAATGTACAGGATGGAAGTATTGTTCCGGTATGCATGGGATCACCGGTGAACCTTCGTGGTGTATCCAACCTTCTGGATGATATCTGCGGCTACTTCCCGAGCCCGAGCGGACGTTCCTGCAACGGTATCGCACAGAAAACCAATGAGATCTTTGAGGCGAATTATGACTTTGCCAAGGCGAAATCCGCTTATGTATTTAAGACCATCGCAGATCCGTTCCTTGGTAAATATTCCATGATCAAGGTATGCTCCGGTGTGCTGAAATCTGACGATACACTTCTTAATGTAGAGAAGGGAACAGAAGAGCGCGTAAACAAACTCTATGTTCTGGAAGGTTCCAAACCGATCGAAGTTCCGGAACTTTTTGCAGGTGATATCGGTGCCATTGCCAAACTTGGCAGCGTACAGACTGGTGACAGCCTTGCAACCAAGGCGAACCCGATCCTTTATCCGAAGGCTGTACTTTCCACACCGTATACATATAAGAGATTTAAGGCAGCCAAGAAGGGCGATGAAGATAAGATCGCACAGTCCCTTGCCAAGATGATGACAGAGGACAGAACTCTTAAAGTTGTCAATGACAGTGCAAACCGCCAGAGCCTGATTTATGGTATGGGCGATCAGCATCTGGATATCGTTGTCAGCAAACTGAAAGAACGTTATAAAGTCGATGTGGAACTTTCCAAACCGAAGGTTCCGTTCCGTGAGACACTTCGCAAGAACTCTGACGTAGAAGGTAAACATAAGAAACAGTCCGGAGGACACGGACAGTATGGTCATGTTAAGATGCGCTTTGAGCCGTCCGGTGATCTGGAGACACCTTATGTATTCGAGCAGGTTGTTGTCGGCGGCGCAGTTCCGAAGAACTACTTCCCGGCAGTTGAGAAGGGACTTCAGGAATGCGTTCAGAAGGGACCTCTGGCTGCATATCCGGTCGTTGGTGTAAAGGCAACCCTTTATGATGGATCTTATCATCCGGTAGATTCCTCTGAGATGGCATTTAAGATGGCAACGATCCTGGCATTCAAGAAAGGTTTCATG
>CAVEKJ010000436.1:0-2223 GCA_963616205.1 Prevotella sp. | reverse complement strand
GAATGGAAACGTTCTCTTTGATATTGCGGACAACAGATACCAGCTGGTCCGGTCCTACGGAGCAGTTGATCCCCACTGCGTCTGCACCGGCAGCTTCCAGAGTCATGGCAGCTTCAATGGCATTGCCGCCGCTGAAGATGCTTCCGTCAGCCTCTACTGTTACGGTACAGATGATCGGAAGGTCGCAGACACTTGCGCAGGCATCTACTGCAGCCATAGTCTCTTCGATATTGATCATGGTTTCCGCTACGATCAGGTCCACACCTGCGTCACGGAGATAACCGATCTGTTCCTGATAGGTTTCGAAAGCTTTTTCGTAGGTCATGTCGCCGGCCGGTGCCATCATCTTACCGGTTGTGGTGATATCACCTGCTACATAAACACCTTCCGGTGCGATCTCTTTTGAATAGCCGGCCAGGGTATGGTTGATCTGTTCAATCTGATCTTCCAGTCCGTGCATGGTGAGATTGATGCGGTTTCCGCCGAATGTAGGTGCATAAATGATATGGCTTCCCGCTTCAATGTATGCTTTCTGGAGAGACTGGATCACGTCTTTGTGCTCAAGTACCCAGCTCTCTGTGCAGACTCCACGTGGCATGCCGGCCTTCATCAGGTTGGAACCGGTAGCACCGTCCAGAAGCAGGACGCCCTTTCCGGCCAATTCCTGAAATTCCTGTTTTGTCATGTTTGTATCCTCCTTATGGCAGCCAATCACGGTTGGCGTAAATATTATACAGTATCCCGGATCATCTGGAACACTGCAGGGCTCCTCCTGTAACCGCTGCACTCATTGCCGTGGGTTTATTTTAACACAGAGAATAAAAATAATCTATCCTGTTTCTGCCGGGGAGACTAAAAAATGGCAAAAAATTAGGCAAATTGTACATATTTAACAGGTTTTCTGTCGAATAAAGAACTTGCGCAATAAGAAATGGGATTGTATAATAATCTGTAGACATGCCCAAGGGGCAAGACTGTCATCAGATAGAACATTAAAGGTAAAGGTGAAAAGGAATTATGATTAAAGTTAAACTGAGCAACTGGAAGTCTGATCACCAGATGGATGAGGCTTATAAGGCTCTGCGAACAAATATCCAGTTCTGCGGAGCAGATAAGAAAGTGATCGCGATTACCAGCTGTACTCCTAATGAGGGAAAGAGCAGTGTGGCATTTAATCTTGCTGCTTCTCTTGCCGAGAGCGGTAAATCTGTGCTTCTGATCGATGCCGATCTGCGTAAATCCGTTATGATGGGACGTGTGACTGTGGATCAGGAAGTTATGGGACTTGCCCATTATCTTTCCAAACAGGCCAAGCTTTCCGACGTGATCTGTGCCACCACACTGCCGAAGTTCCATATTATCTTCTCAGGTATCGTGCCTCCGAACCCGGCAGAGCTTCTGGGAAACAGACTTTTCAAGGATATGATCCGTGTGGTAAGAGATGTTTATGATTATGTTATCGTAGATACACCACCGCTTGGACTGATCATCGACAGTGCTATCATAGCAGATTCCTGTGACGGATCTGTGATCGTTATCGAATCCGGTACGATCAGCTACCGTTTTGTACAGGAAGTAAAGGATCAGCTGGCCAAGACCAACTGTCCGATCCTGGGAACCATCCTGAACAAGGTGGACTACAGCAAAGCCGGCAATTATGGTCACTACGGCAAGTATGGTAAATACGGCAAGTACGGTAAGTATGGTTCCTATGGAGATTATGGTGAGAGCAGCAGTAAATAAACAGACATTGACAACAGAAATGAGTGGGTTATTTTAATGAAGGGACTTTATGATATTCATTGTCATATCCTCCCCGGGGTGGATGACGGTGCAAGAAACATGGAAGAGTCGCTCTGGATGCTCAACAAGGAGTATCAGGAAGGCGTACGTCATGTGATCCTGACACCACATTTCCGGTACGATATGTTTGAGCCGCATATGAACATTGTGACGAGACAGTTCATGCAGCTGCGGAGAGCGGCCATGAATATTGGAGATGAAGGCATGAGGCTTTATCTGGGCTGTGAACTCCATTCCAGTATGGATATGGTGGAATGCCTTAAGAAGGGACGACGGCTCACCCTTGCAGGTTCCCGATATGTACTTGTGGAATTCAGCAACGGAGATGAGAAGAGTTATATTGAAGAACGTGTCAGAAGTCTTCTGATGAATGGTTTTATCCCGATCATCGCTCATGAGGAACGCTATAAGGCGACCCGG
>CAVEKJ010000435.1:0-2224 GCA_963616205.1 Prevotella sp. | reverse complement strand
CTCATTCATTATAATTTTTAATTATCTTATAAGGATCGATCTGTCTGTCTTAACAGAAAAAGCAGACCGGAAAAACAAAAAAGCGCTTCAGATACCTGTCGTATCCAAAGCGCCTTTGCTTTATGTGATGCAGTATACACCAAAAAAAAATAATGTCAAGAGCTTTTTTGAAAAAAATTAAAAAACGTATTGTCGGATGAAGCGTGTCGGAAAACAGGCAGGGTTGACAAATCTTGTCGTTTTATTATAATCTGATATCATGGTTAAGAGGTTAAAAATCTCTTTTTGTATTTAGAAAGAAACTTTTAACCGGAACCGGATTTTTGTAACAAAGGGAAAAAACAGATGGAGGGAAATATGTCAGGAGTAAAGGAAGAATGTGGCGTATTCGGGATTTATGATCTGGATGGAGGAAATATTGCGCCATCTATTTATTATGGTCTTACCTCGCTGCAGCACAGAGGACAGGAGTCCTGCGGAATGGCCGTTTCAAGGACGGACGGAGAGAGAGGAAACGTACAGTTTCATAAAGATCTCGGACTGGTAAGCGAAGTTTTGCGAAAAGATGTTGTACATAATATGAATGGTGATATCGGAATCGGACATGTTCGTTATTCCACTACAGGAGAGTCTGTTGCGGAGAATGCACAGCCGCTGGTACTTTCTTATATCAAGGGAAGTCTGGCACTTGCACATAACGGAAACCTGGTCAATACAGAAGACCTGAAATGGGAACTGATCCAGACCGGAGCGATCTTCCATACAACTACCGACTCTGAGGTTATCGCGTTCCATATCGCAAGGGAGCGCGTGCATTCAGCCACAGTAGAGGAAGCCGTATATAAAACCGTAGAGAAGATTCGCGGAGGATATGCCCTTGTGATCATGAGCCCCCGGAAACTCATCGGTGCCCGTGACCCTTATGGACTGAAACCCCTATGTCTTGGAAAAAGAGACAATGCTTATGTTCTGGCATCTGAGAGCTGTGCGCTCACATCTGTAGGTGCAGAGTTTATCCGCGATATTGAGCCTGGTGAGATTGTCACCATCACCAAGGATGGCCTGAAATCCAGCAAACTGGACGTTCAGAAAAAACATGCCCATTGTGTTTTTGAATATATCTATTTCGCCAGACTGGACAGCACCATGGATGGAGTAAAGATCTATGACGCAAGGATCCGCGGGGGGAAATCTCTCGCAAAATCCTATCCGGTGGAAGCAGACCTGGTAACCGGTGTACCGGAATCTGGACTTCCGGCAGCCAAAGGTTATTCTGAGGAATCCGGAATCCCGTTTGGTTTTGCGTTTTATAAGAACAGTTACATTGGAAGAACCTTCATCAAGCCGACACAGCAGGAGAGAGAGTCCAGTGTTCATCTGAAACTGAGTGTGCTGGAATCTGTGGTAAAAGGTAAGAGGATCGTTCTGGTGGATGACTCTATTGTCCGTGGAACCACCATTGCCAATCTGATCCATATGTTAAAAGAGGCCGGTGCCAAAGAAGTTCACGTACGCATCAGCTCTCCGCCATTTTTACATCCATGTTATTTCGGTACCGATGTGCCGTCCAATGACCAGCTGATCGCTGCCCAGCACAGCACCGAAGAGATCCGTAAGATGATCGGAGCAGATTCCCTGGGATACATGCAGATCGACTATCTGGAGGGCATGGCAGGCGGACTTCCTCTCTGTAAGGCATGTTTTGACGGTAATTATCCGATGGAGATACCGGAAGAAATCAAGCAGGATTAAGGAACGGTGTGGAATTAATCTCACAGTATGAATGGATCATGTTAAAAATAAAAACGTGAAAAATGTACAATAAATAAGCAAAAACCCGAATCTTATTATATGAAATTCGGGTTTTTATAGGATAACCTTTCAGAATGATAAAAAACATCAACTTGACAAATCCGACAACATGAGACATAATGTGGGACAACCAGAGAAGAAGTGACGAAAACAGCACAAGAGTGGGCGTCACAGGTTTGCCGGCCTTTTTAAGACCGAGAGAAGAGAGGATGACAGATATGTCTCAGAAAATCAGGTTAAACGAAACAGCAGATGTGAAAGAGTTTGTACAGGCTGCCAATAAATGCGACTTTGATGTAGATATTTCATATAACAGAATGATCATTGATGCGAAATCCATTCTTGGAATTCTCAGCATGGATCTGACCAAGGTTCTTACTGTGACTTGTCATGGAGAGGATCATGAGTTCAA
>CAVEKJ010000434.1:0-2226 GCA_963616205.1 Prevotella sp. | reverse complement strand
CCGGAGAACTGCAGAAAGTATGTAGAGTTTGTAGAGAAACATATTGGATTCCCGATCACCATGATCTCCAACGGACCAGGAAGAAGCGACATCATTTACAGATAATAAATTTTTACAGCATCAGGACTATGACAGGAAGCGCCGGGGAAGAAGTTTCTCCGGCGCCCTTTTACTATAGCATTTCTGGAAACTGCTATAAAAAACGGTCCGGATGACTGGTGTATCATGTGAAAGGAATCTTAATGAAAAATTTTAAAAGAATCGCGGCACTTGCAGGTGTCATTATCTTGCTTCTGATTTTCTGTCTTCCCATGGTATTTGCCTGGGGAAGCAGTGAAAATTCACAGGCTCTTTTCCGTGGCGCTTTTGCGGCAGCAGTGCTGGTGCCCATTGTGGCCTATGTTTTCTGGATGGCGTACCGGATCTGGGGACCTAAGAAACCGAAGGAGGATGAAAACCGTATGATCGAGAATGTTATTTTTGATGTGGGAAATGTGCTGATGGGTTACGACTGGGAAGAATATCTTAAGAGCTACAATTTCCCGGAAGAAAAATATGAGAAAATCGCAGATGCAACATTTCGAAACCCGATCTGGGAAGAACAGGACCGTGGCCAGCATGAGGAGTCCTGGTATGTAGACAAATTTGTGGAGAGTGCACCGGAATATGAGGCAGACATCCGTGAGGTGGTGCGACGTGATCCGAAGTGCATGCATCTTTATGACTATGCGGAAACCTGGGTAAAATATCTCAAAAACCAGGGATATCATCTCTATGTTCTTTCCAATTACGGAACATATATGCTGAATCGCACAAAGAAGGATATGCCGTTCCTGAAATATATGGACGGAGTGGTATTTTCCTGTGATGTACAGCAGATCAAGCCGGAAGTGGATATTTATGAGACCCTTCTGAAACGCTACAGCTTGAAACCGGAGAAATCCGTATTTCTGGATGACCGAGCCATCAACTGCGAAGGCGCCAGAAAAGCCGGCATCCACACCATCCAGTTTGAGAATCTGAAACAGGCAGCAAAAGAGCTTGAGAAACTTGGCGTAAAGTAATTAATGACGCCACAGCAAGTTCGGGAATAAAAGAGAAACGCAGAGAACCTGCACCATCGCGAAGCCCTCTGCGTCTAAAGGGGAGGATATGATAAGTATCTCCCAAAACGAAATCAGTTATACAGATAATATATAAAATTCTCTGATCTTTTATGCCACTGGTACAGAGGATATTGCTTATCATGAAAAAAATATCCTGAAATTTTTTATTGCGGAACTTCTTTTAACGGAGTGCAGATACTTTTATCTGCCTGAAAGGAGGTTCCGCTTTTTTGATTCATGATTCTGCTATTATTCTTTATTTTTCTTCCGATATTCACCGGGAGTCATTCCATATGTTTTCTTAAACGTACGCATAAAATGTTCCGGACTTTCATATCCTACAAGTTCGCAGATGGCATGGTTGCTTAACGAAGTTTCCCGGAGAGCACGGCATGCCTGGTTCAGCTTGATATCCCGGATGATCTGTAAGAATGTCCGTCCGGTACTTTCTTTGATCAGGGTACTGAAATGAGAACTGCTGTAGCCAAAATGTTCTGCAGCTTCACTTAAAGTAACGCTCTGATAGTGGCGGTTCAGGTAGTTAAGGATTTCCGTTACGGAATTTCCGGTGCTGTCCTTTGTGAGGATGGACTCGATATCATTTTCGTGATAACGAAGCAGCATGGCCCAGAACATGACCAGCATGGAATTGAGGAAGGTGTAGCTGTATTTTGCGTGCCCCAGGTATTCGATATAGAGATTTTCCAGCATATTACGGATCTGTGGGTCGTTTCCACTGTGAAAGATCAGATAATTTCCTTCGGTCTTGCGGTACAGCACATGGGCAAAAAACTGCGCCAGGGCACTGTCCGCAGTCAGTGACTGGAAGAAAGTAGACTGAAAGGTGGAGCCACGTACCAGAATATTAAAAGCAACACTGTCATCAAAGATCCCTACACTGTGGGTGGTATGTGGCGGGATGATGCAGATATCCCCCGTATGCAAAGTATGCTCGATCCCCTGGATGGTGGTATGGGCAGTTCCGTCATACACGCAGAGGATTTCAAAAAACTCGTGTTCATGGAAAAAAACAGGGGTATAGCGGTAATGCTTGGAAAGTACGATATTTCCATTCATGTCATGAAAAAGATCGGCTTCTTTCATATAGGGATACCAGGCT
>CAVEKJ010000433.1:0-2229 GCA_963616205.1 Prevotella sp. | reverse complement strand
CTTGGTCTCTTCTTTTTTGTTTTCTTCGATGCAGTCTTTCAGAGTAAGATATTTGCCATCCAGATTCTTGAAGAGGATGTAATCGTTCATCTTCTCACCAAATTTTGCATCCTTGATGCAGCCAAATTTGATAAACGGGCTGATATCATCCCAATATTTCTCGTAAGACTCTCTGTCTGTCTTGCACATTCCAGTGAGCTTATCTGCCACTTTCTTGGTGATGTACTCGGAGATTTTTTTCACAAATCCATCATTCTGCAGTGCGGAACGGGAAACGTTCAGCGGAAGATCCGGGCAGTCGATCACACCTTTCAGGAGGAGAAGGAATTCCGGGATCACTTCTTTAATGTTATCTGCGATAAATACCTGATTGTTATAAAGTTTGATGGTTCCCTCAATGGAATCATACTCTGTTCTGATCTTCGGGAAATACAGGATACCTTTCAGATTAAACGGATAATCCATGTTCAGATGGATCCAGAACAGCGGCTCCTTGTAATCCATAAATACCTTACGGTAAAATTCTTTGTATTCTTCATCGGTGCATTCATTTGGATGTTTCATCCAGAGCGGATGGGTATCGCTTAAGGATACCGGACGTTTGTTGATCTTTACCTTATCTTTGGCAGGAGAAACTTCCACAACTTCTTTCTCGCCTTTGTCGTTCTCTTTCTCCTCTGTCTTGGCCTCCTCATGGATATGCTCAACTACTACATCGTCCTCACGAAGGTCTGCCTCATCGATAGTCTCATATTCCTGCTCTGCGTTTGCCTTGGAAAGATAGATATTGACCGGCATGAAAGAACAGTATTTCTCAATGACTTCTCTCATACGATACTCATTGGCAAACTCCAGGCTCTCCTCGTTGAGGAAAAGTGTGATCTCGGTTCCTGCCTCTGTTCGGTTTCCGTCTGTCATCTCATATTCGGTGCCGCCGTCGCAGGTCCAGTGTACCGGTGTGGAACCTTCTTTATAGGAAAGGGTATCAATGTGGACTTCATCCGCAACCATGAATGCGGAATAGAAACCAAGTCCGAAATGGCCGATCATCTGATCATCCGTTGTCTTGTCTTTATATTTCTCAAGAAACTCTGTCGCACCGGAAAAAGCGATCTGTGTAATATATTCCTCTACCTCATCTGCCGTCATACCGATACCGTTATCGATAAACTTCAGAGTCTTCTGATCCGGATCTACGATAACATTTACTGCCGGTTTGTAACCATCCGGAAATGTATAATCTCCCATAACTTCCAGTTTTCTCAATTTGGTGATCGCATCACATCCGTTGGAGATCATCTCTCTTACAAAAATATCATGATCGGAATATAACCATTTCTTGATGATCGGAAAAATATTTTCACTGTTGATTGATAAACTTCCATGTTTTGCTGACATGTATGTCACTCTCCTTTTGTTTATATTTCTGATGTTCCGGCCAGGCCGGAAACCTGTTGTTTTTTTCAATAAATATATACTAATACGACTTTTTGCAAAAGTCAAGAAAAATTTAGCACTCGCCATTTTCGAGTGCTAGTAACAATTTGTGAAGTAACTATCTTCATTCAAAAAAATCCCTCCGTACATTTTTCATATACGGAGGGTGCTGCAAAACTGTTCTTTATATTTTTCTATTATCTTTTCTTTTTGCGGTATACAAGGATTCCGCCAATGCATACAACTGCAACGATCAGAATGATCACAAATGTCATGATCGGTGTATTATCTCCGGTCTGTACTGCTGATTTCTGATTGGTCTGTGTCACTGCCGGACTTGGAGTTGCAGTAAGAACTTCTGCCTGTGACACTTTAAAGGTAACGGTACTTTCTGACTGTGTGCCGGTATCTTTCCAGCTGGAGCCATCATATTTCTGCTGTCCGAATGTAACTTTCAAGGTATATTCGCCAGGCTTGCTGACACGGAAGGTCGCGGTATAAGGCTCTGCGTCCCAGGTACGGGTTTCTGTGATCTTCCAGCTCTTTGGCTGATATCTGGTATCACCTTTTTTCGGGCTCGTATTATCCATACCTGCGCCTACTGCCGTAAAAGTGATCTTTGTGTTGGTATCATACTTGCCATCAGGATCAATTCCCGTGATCTTGTTGTCTGATGCAGATGCATCTGTGCCCTGATAGCCATTTACTGTAACGCTTACTGCGATCACTGTACTGATCTTATTCGGATTCTTAACTCCGTCCGGAAGTGTAACAGTACCTTTTACATTAAAG
>CAVEKJ010000432.1:0-2231 GCA_963616205.1 Prevotella sp. | reverse complement strand
GGATGGAGGAAGACTGGTATTTCTGATAATAGAAGCCATTCGCAGAAAACCGATCAACCGCCAGGTGGAAGGCATGGTCCATTTTGCGGGACTGATGCTTCTGATGGCGCTGATGGTTGTGGTTATGTATAACGATATTCTGAAGATATTCTGATGAAAGTATACGGATAATAAATATGATCGAAGGGGAGACATGAAAGTGTCTTCCCTTTTTACTGTAAAATTGCATAAAAAATATACCATAGAATTGTATATATTTACAGATATACTGATTTTTAACAGGATAGACACCGAAAACTCTGTTATTTTGTGCATATTTTGTCTCATCGGGTTTATATGGTTTTCATTTTTTATACCATATAATAATACCCGATGAACGACAGAAGAGAAACAAACCAGTACCAGAACTGCTGATACCGGCAGGAAACAGATGGTACAGAAAAACAGAGGAGAGGAAAGAAAATGGAAGAAAAGAAGTACTTGAAATGGTACAACAAAGTAGGATATGGTTCGGGAGATATGGCGGGAAACGTTGTTTATTCCTTCCTGTCATCCTTTATCATGATCTATCTGACCAACATTGTTGGTCTCAATGCAGGAATTGTGGGAACCCTTATTGCAGTGTCCAAGCTGTTTGATGGTGTGACCGATATCTTTTTCGGTGCCATGATCGATAAGACGAAGAGCCGCCTGGGAAAGGCAAGGCCGTGGATGTTATATGCATATATCGGCTGTGCGGTAACTCTGGTAGCAAACTTTGCCATTCCTACCAGTATGGGAAAATTTGCACAGTATGCCTGGTTCTTTATTGCATATACACTTTTAAACGCAGTTTTCTTTACTGCGAACAACATTGCTTATGCAGCGCTGGTTGCACTGGTAACAAAGAACAGCAGAGAACGTGTGGAGATGGGATCCTGGAGATTTATCTTTGCGTTTTCCACAGTCCTGATCATTCAGTCTGTCACCGTTAAATTTGTACAGGTTCTTGGTGGCGGAGCGCATGCCTGGAAAGTTGTCGCGATCGTATTTGCCATTGTAGGAATGATCGTAAATACGATTTCCGTTTTCTCTGTAAAAGAACTTTCGGAGGAAGAACTGAATGAGGGAGTTGTCAGCGATAGTGAGGAGAAGTATGGACTGGTAGAAGCCGCAAAACTTCTGTTTTCCAATAAATATTATATCATGATCTCTGTTACCTATATCGTACAGCAGACATATTCCGCGATGCTGAACATGGGAATTTATTATATGACCTATGTACTTCTCAACGAAAATCTCTATGCGGTATTTTCCTGGGCGATCAATATCCCGCTGATCATTGCGCTGATCGTAACACCGATGCTGGTGGCAAAATGGAAAGGTCTCTACAAACTGAACATTGCGGGCTATGCAGTTGCTACTATTGGACGTGCCCTTGTTGTTGTAGCTGCTTATCTGCACAGTGTACCGCTTATGCTGATCTTTACCGGTGTGGCTGCGTTTGGACAGGGACCGTGGCAGGGAGATATGGGAGCCGTTGTTGCAAACTGCTCCGAGTATACCTACCTTACCAAAGGAAAGCGAATCGATGGAACCATGTACTCCTGTACTTCTTTTGGAACCAAGCTTGGCGGTGGAATCGGAACCGCACTTACCGGATGGCTTCTGGCTGCCAGCGGATTTAACGGGGAAGTTGTGACACAGTCCGCATCCTGCCTGAATATGCTGCATATTATGTATCTGTGGCTGCCTGTGATCCTTTCACTGATCATTACTTTTATCATGACAAAGATGAACGTAGAGAAGGCAAATGAAGAACTGAAAGCTGCAAAGGGATTAAAATAAAGGAGTGTCACAGATGAACAGCTATAAGGGAATGAAAGAAGACAAGAGACTGATCAAAGCAGTTCCCAGCACACGGCAGATCACTTATGAAAGTATGGAATTTTTCTGCTTTATTCATTTCACGGTAAATACTTTTACAGGCAGCGAATGGGGAGACGGTTCCGAGCCGGAAACAATCTTTGATCCTACAGAACTGGATGCAAGACAGTGGGCAAAGACTGCTGCAGAGGGTGGTATGAAAGGACTGATCCTCACCTGTAAGCATCATGATGGTTTCTGCCTGTGGCCATCAAAATATACAGAACACAGCATCAAGAATTCTCCGTACAAAAACGGTAAGGGAGACATTGTCCGGGAGACTGCCCAGGCATGCAAGGAGTTTGGACTTAATTTCGGCGTTTATC
>CAVEKJ010000431.1:0-2240 GCA_963616205.1 Prevotella sp. | reverse complement strand
TGAATCATCCGACCAGTGATTATACTAAGAAACTGCTGGCTGCAGTACCGGAAATGGAGGGACAGCGTTATGTTTAATGAATCCGATATCGTACTCAGTGCGAAACATATCGTAAAGCAGTTCCCGGCTTCCGGTGGCAGAACTTTAACAGCCTGCAACGATGTAAACTTAAATGTATATAAAGGAAAAACTCTGGGAATCGTAGGAGAGAGTGGATGCGGTAAATCAACATTTGTCCGCATGGTCATCTCCCTTGACAAGCCAACCAGTGGTGAGATCCTTTATCATGGAAAAAATCTTGCGAATCTTTCCAAAAAGGAAACCTGGCTGAACCGTCAGAACATGCAGATGGTATTCCAGGATCCGCTTGCTTCATTTGACCCGAAAATGAAGATCGTGGACATTCTTACAGAGCCGCTGATCAATTACGGGAAACTGAAAAAAAGTGAAAAAGAAGCCAAGGCCAGAGAACTTCTGGAGATGGTAGAGCTTCCCGGAGATTTTGTAGACCGTTATCCCCATAACATGAGTGGTGGTCAGAGACAGCGTATCAGTATTGCCCGTGCACTTTCTCTGGAGCCGGAGATCTTGGTGTGTGATGAGGCTACGTCTGCACTGGATGTTTCTGTACAGGAATCTGTGATCCAGCTTCTTGTGCGCCTTCAGAAAGAAAAGAACATCAGTATGCTGTTTATCTGCCATGACCTGGCATTGATCCGTTCTTTTGCTCATCAGATTGCGGTTATGTATCTTGGAAATATCGTAGAGGTAATTCCTGGGGAGGATGTTGCGAAAAACTCTCTCCATCCGTATACACAGGCACTTCTGGGAGCACAGTTTTCCATTCATATGGATCAGCACAAAAAGATCGAGAGTATTGAGAGTGAGGCACCGAGCCCTCTGGATGTTCCTCACGGATGCCCGTTCCAGAACCGCTGTGAGCATTGTATGGAAAAATGTAAAACAACACGGCCTGTGCTTAAGGAAGTGGAAGCAGGACACGAAGTTGCCTGCCATTATGTACCTGAGAAATAAAGAAAGGCAAAAAACAGTATGACATTTAAAAACTTTAAAATATTGGGCATTCTGCTGTTGATGCTTGCTGTTTTTACTGTCGGCGGAAAAAAAGTTTCTGCTGCTGTGGAAGACGGAGATCTTCAGTATACGATCGGCGTTGTCGTATATAATCAGGACAGCCCGGAAATGAACATGTTTATGAGCTATTACAGGGATTATATCCAGCAGGGATTCCCAGTGAAGTTCTATTTTTCAGGAAGCATCAATTCTGCAGATGATGAGATCAATTTCATCCGTGCAATGAAGCTGCAGGGTGTAAGCGGAATCATCTCCTTCTATGGTCAGGATATCCAGAAGATCGTAGAAGCCTGCGATGAAGAAGAGATGTACTATGTTCTTGGTTCCGGAAGTATCAGCGATGAAGACTATGAACAGGTAAGTACAAGCCGGTATTTCCTCGGAAGCGTTGGCCCGGATGCAAAGGCAGATTATGAGGCTGGCTATAATATGGCTGAGTACTTTGCAGATGCAGATACAAACAATTACATCGTACCAAGCGGTGGTGCTTCCCAGGGGAACTATATGCATCTTCAGAGAACCATCGGTGTTCTGGAAGGACTGGCTGAAAAAGAAGGCCTGACCTATTCTGAAGATGTGGAAAAACTTGCCGCATCAGAGGAAACAACGGTTGTAGATACAGGAAAAGATGATATCACGATCACGATCTGCCCTGGATATATGACAGATCCGAAAGGAATCAACAACCTGAAACATGCTTTTGTAGATGGAAATTATGATGCAGTTCTCTGTACCTTCAATGTTGATGAGATCATGAAGCTGATCACATCAAAAGAAGAGGAGCAGGGTTCCAACATCAAAGTCGGAGCAGTTGACTGCTTCTCCCAGGAAAACCATGATGAGATCAATGATGAGGATTCTTTTGGTAATCCTAAGATCGACTACATTGCAGGTAAATATGCATCCATGGGCGGCCCTGCGTTTGCGATTCTGTATAACGCAATGTCCGGTCATCCGGAGGCAAACACCAACGATACAGATTCCAACACAGTTCGTCTGTATCAGGGATTCTGGAGTGCATCTGATAAAGATACGTTCAATGAGCTTTACGGATATACACAGGACATTTACGAAAATGCTTACAGCTGTGCAGATCTGATGGAAGTGATCAAAGCTTACAACACAGATACCACACCAGAAGATCT
>CAVEKJ010000430.1:0-2242 GCA_963616205.1 Prevotella sp. | reverse complement strand
GAACCCGATTTTTATCAAATGGAGGAATAATCAAATGGCTCGTATTTCTGGTGTAGACTTACCAAGAGAAAAGCGTGTGGAGATTGGCCTGACTTATGTATACGGCATCGGCCGCGTAAGTGCAAACAAGATCCTGGAAGCAGCAAAGGTAAATCCGGATACCCGTGTAAGAGACCTGACTGACGAAGAAGTCAAGAGAATCAGCGAAGTCATCGACGCTGACTACATGGTAGAGGGAGATTTAAGACGTGAGATCGCGATGAACATCAAGCGTCTGCAGGAGATCGGATGCTACAGAGGTATCCGTCATCGTAAGGGACTGCCGGTTCGTGGTCAGAAGACTAAGACCAATGCAAGAACACGCAAGGGTCCGAAGAGAACAGTAGCGAATAAGAAAAAGTAGGCATTGAGCACTTAGCGAATGCAAGCGTAAGAAAGAAGAAAGTAGGTTAGTTTAAAATGGCGAAAGTTACAAAGAAAGTGACAAAAAAGCGCGTAAAGAAAAACGTTGAACGCGGACAGGCACATATTCAGTCATCTTTCAACAATACAATTGTTACGTTGACTGATACCCAGGGAAACGCTTTATCCTGGGCAAGTGCAGGCGGTCTTGGATTTAAAGGTTCAAGGAAATCTACTCCTTATGCAGCTCAGATGGCAGCAGAGACTGCTACTAAGGCAGCTTTAATACATGGATTAAAGTCCGTTGATGTTATGGTAAAGGGACCGGGTTCAGGTCGTGAGGCAGCTATCCGTGCACTTCAGGCTTGTGGTCTTGAAGTTACCAGCATCAAGGATGTGACACCGGTTCCGCATAACGGTTGTCGTCCGCCAAAGCGTAGAAGAGTTTAATTAGGAGGTATTAAAGATGGCAGTAAGTAGAGTTCCAGTGCTTAAGAGATGCAGATCTCTTGATATGGACCCAATTTATCTTGGATATGACAAGAAGTCTAACAGACAGTCTAAGAGAGCTAATAAGAAGATGAGCGAGTACGGTCTGCAGATGCGTGAAAAGCAGAAGGCAAAGCTTATCTATGGTGTTTTGGAGAAACCTTTTAGAAATTATTATGCAAAGGCAGAGCGTCAGACCGGTATGACCGGTGAGAATCTGATGATTCTTCTGGAGCGTAGATTAGATAACGTAATTTTCCGTCTTGGTTTCGCTCGTACAAGAGACGAGGCTAGACAGATTGTTGACCACAAGCATGTGCTTGTAAACGGTTCCTGTGTAAACATCCCGTCTTACTTAATCAAGGCTGGCGATGTAATCTCCATCAAGGAAAAGGTTCAGGATTCTCAGCGTTATAAGGACATTGTCGCAGTAACAGGCAGCAGAATGGTACCGGAGTGGTTAGACGCTAACATCGAGGCTTTAAGCGGAACTGTTAAGCAGCTTCCAACTAGAGAGATGATCGATGTTCCGGTAGACGAGATGCTGATTGTCGAGTTGTATTCCAAATAATGATTCTTTGTTGTTTAGCAGTAATGTATTTGCAAAGCTTTGCAGCATACTGCTAAACAAGCTGATTTTATTTGAATGCTTCTCTTAAAAGCATCCTAATAAGGAGGGGCTAATAGTGTTTGATTTCGAAAAACCCAAGATTGAAATTAAGGAAATATCTGAGGATAACAGATATGGCAAGTTTGTAGTAGAGCCGCTTGAGAGAGGCTATGGTATTACACTTGGCAATTCCTTAAGAAGAATCATGCTGTCTTCGCTTCCGGGTGCAGCTGTCAGTCAGATTAAGATTGAGGGCGTGCTTCACGAGTTCTCCTCTATCCCGGGAGTGAAAGAAGATGTTACAGAGATCGTCATGAATGTAAAGAGTCTTGAGATCAAGAACAACAGCGAGACAAATGAGCCAAAGATTGCTTATATTGAGCATGAGGGCGAAGGTGTTGTCACCGCTGCTGACATTCAGGTTGATCAGGATATTGAAATTATGAATCCGGACCAGGTAATTGCAACACTTAGCGGCGGAGAAGATTGCCGTCTCTATATGGAGCTTACCATTACCAAGGGACGTGGATATATCAGTGCAGAGAAGAATAAGAACAGTGAGCTTCCAATCGGTGTGATTGCAGTAGATTCCATCTACACACCAATCGAGAGAGTCAATGTGACTGTTGAGAATACCCGTGTAGGACAGGTTACTGATTATGATAAACTGACACTCGACGTATATACTAACGGTACGTTAGCACCAGATGAAGCAGTCAGCCTGGCTGCAAAGGTTCTGAA
>CAVEKJ010000429.1:1801-2245 GCA_963616205.1 Prevotella sp. | reverse complement strand
ACATTGGCTTTGAAAACAGTGTCTCAAAGTTCTTAAGTCCCGTCCATACCGGATCCTTGATCAGCTTATATTCGGTAAATGAGTAAATAATACCAAACATTGGCAGATAATAGAATACCACTACGAAGAGGAATACCGGAAGGAACATCAGATAAAACCATCTATACTTATAGATCTGATCCTTAAGCGGCTTCTTGTGTGATACGACAGTCCCGTCCGGGAGTGTCAGTGTGTTCTTTTTTGCCATCGCATTCTCCTTTTTATGATATTGGTATTTTCGATGCCGACGCACTCGCAGCACCTGTTTGAACAACGGAAAAGCCGCGGAGAGTCAATTTTTACGATATGCCTCTCTGCAGCTATCCGTCTGTCATACAAATCGATTATCCTGCATTTTTCGTAATTCAAAACAACACAGGTCTGGTCTTGGACCGATTAGTTGTT
>CAVEKJ010000429.1:0-1791 GCA_963616205.1 Prevotella sp. | reverse complement strand
AACGGAAAAGCCGCGGAGAGTCAAATAAACGATATGCCTCTCTGCAGCTATCCGTCTTACAAATCGATATCCTGCACTTTCCTAACCAAGTCCATGCAGGTCAGGTTTGGGAGCGATTAGTTATTCAGAGAATCAACAATCTTCTGAGACCAGTCGTTTCCGCCCTGCTCATCAAAATACTTCATACCATCCTCAACGCTCATGCCCTGAGTAACAACCTTAGCGATTACTTCGTTCTTCAGTGTTGTCAGGTCACCGTTGTACTCTGCCATCTCATCAGTAGAGATAACCAACTGAGCCATCTTGCTGTTTTCCTGGAAGGTCTTTGCTGAAGTCTGTGCTTCCTCTGCTACTGCATCTGCCTTCGGATCGTTCTCAAGAGTAGTAATCGCCAGCATCGGATCGATGTGGTTCTTTGTATAAACAGTGCCTTCCTTCTCCATGTTCTCTAACATGTGGAACTGACCTTCCTCGTAGGTAACACCGCAAACTTCCTCAGCTGCTGTGGACCAGTGAGTACCCTCAACACCATATGTCCATAAGAACTGCATATCGCCGCCATCTAACATCGTCTCGATGAAATACTTAAATACGCCTTCCGGATTTGAGCAAGCCTCCGTGATACACCAAGCCGGAGCAACACGCTCAGTATAAGCACCAAGCTCCTCAATCGGAGGAATTGCTACTAACTCGCTGTCGATGTTGTTTGCCTCAAGGTTTGTCTTAAGGTTTGTTGCCCATGTTCCTGCCCAATATGTGAATACACCGAACTTGTCCTCATAGAACTTGGTACGGCAGTCCGATGTTGCATTCGTCAGAGACTCCTTATCAATGTAGCCAGCCTCATATGCACTCTTTAATCTCTCTAAAGCATCCTTCATGGAATCTTCTGTGAAACCATCTACCCATTCGCCGTCATCGTTCTTGTAGAAGCTCGGATACGCATCCTGATAGAACTCTGGCAGATAGTTGGTATACGGTGCCTCAGTTCCGATCAGACCTGCGGAAGATACACCATATGTATCGCCATCAACACCATTTCCGTCCGGATCGCCTGTGGTAAATGCTTCGAGCATTGCCAGATACTCTTCGTAATTGGTCGGAACTTCCAGTCCGCAGTTATCTAACCAAGCCTTCTTTACATAAGTGATACATCCGTTTCCTCTTGCAGGAGAAATTCCGTACAGGGAACCATCAATCTTTAAACCATCAATAACGCTCTGATCGTTAACGCGATCCTTCAGCTCAGAATTGTCATATGCCTCTGTCATATCCCACAGAACGCCCTCAGCTGCGTAGCTTGCGTAGTAAGTGGAACCTAACAGAACGACATCCGGCCAATCGCCGCCTGCAATTGTCTGACCCAATACATCATAGTACTGTGAATGGTCTGGCTGGATGATCTCAAGCTCAATACCGGTAAGTTCTTCCCACTTTGCTTTAAACTCTGCCTGTCCGTTCTCCTGTGTGAAAACGGTACCATCAACCATCATGGTGATCTTCTCAGGCTTCTCTACTTCATCAGCCATAGCAACAGCTGGTGCCATGCCCATAGAAGTCAGCACCATAGCAGCACTTGATGCAAGTGCCATCAGTTTTCTCTTCTCCATTTAGAAATCCTCCTTAATTGTGTCATTGTTGTATATAACAACGTCCTTGGGTGTATTTTACTACTTAAACGTTAAAATTACAAGCATTTTTTTAATTTTAACCAATAAACGTTTTCTTTTCAAATGTGTTTCCGTCACTTTTTGAAAAATTTCTTTGTTTTCTATATGTTTACCGATTGAC
>CAVEKJ010000428.1:0-2247 GCA_963616205.1 Prevotella sp. | reverse complement strand
GAATATATAAATGCAAGCTGTTTATAAAAATTTCTGTTTTTTTGCGGTCTGTATAAATTCTTCATTCGTTTTCGTTCTGGAGAACATATTCAGAATCTGTTCAACCCGGGAGTTTGACAGTTGCGTGACCCTGAAATCCTCAAAAGCCTTGAAATAGGCTTATTTTTTTGTCAAATTTTCCATTTTGCTATTGCGTGATGTTGCGTGATGTGTTATTATATAAGGGATTGGAGGATCTTTATGCGTTTAAAAGTATCACGGTCTAAAAATGCCGCTTCACTTTATGTTACAAAAACCGTTTATGAAGGTAAAAAACAAAGGACTATCACCATAGAAAAACTCGGAACTGAAAAAGATCTCCGTGAAAAGCTTAATGGTGAAGATCCCTACGAATGGGCCAGGCAATATATTGAAAAACTTAACCAACAGGAAAAAAAACAGCAGCGGGAAGTGATCCTCAAGTTCAGGCAATCCGAGCTTATCCCGGCAGACCAGCAGCGTTCCTTTAATGGCAGCTATCTGTTTCTGCAACAGATCTACTATTCGCTGGGATTAGACAGGATATGCACCTGTATTTCAGATAGATATAAATTCACATATGACTTAAACAGCGTCCTTTCCAGGCTCCTTTACGGCAGGATCCTTTTTCCATCTTCTAAATTGAATACATTTGAAGAATCAAAAAAACTGCTGGAGCCTCCAACGTTTGAACTGCATCATGTCTACCGTGCTTTGGATGTCGTATGTATGGAAGACCCTTTCATCCAGTCTGAACTATATAAAAACAGCAAACGCCTTTCGGAAAGAAATGACAGGGTTTTGTTTTATGATTGTACAAATTTTTTCTTTGAGATCGAACAGGAAGAAAACTTAAAACAGTATGGTCCTTCCAAAGAAAACCGTCCAAACCCCATCGTGGAAATGGGACTGTTTATGGATGGGGATGGTATCCCTCTGGCATTTTCCATCCATGCCGGTAACACCAGCGAACAGCAGACACTCATCCCTTTAGAAAAACAGATCATGGCAGACTTCCAGCACGCAAAATTCATTGTCTGTACAGATGCCGGACTCTCCTCTTCTGAAAACCGCAAATTTAATGATACACAGGACAGATCCTTTATCACGACCCAGTCCATCAAAAAGTTAAAAAAATATTTAAGGGAATGGTGTCTGGATAAATCCGGATGGAAGCTGGAAGGCATGGAAACTGATAAATATGGAAAACCCCTGACATTTGACATCGGGCAGCTTGAATCGGATGAAAAACTGGCTGACAGATTCCGAAATTCCACTTTTTATAAAGAACGCTGGATCAAGGATAACGGAATTGAGCAAAAGCTTATAGTGACTTTTTCATTAAAATATAAACATTATCAGGAAAGGATCCGTGAACGGCAGATCAGGCGGGCGGAAAAGATGTTGGATGGCAGCCTTTCCAGTTTAAAAAAGCATCATCAAAATGACTGTAAACGTTTTATCAAAAAAACAAATATAACTTCAGACGGTGAAATTGCCCAAAAAGAGATCTATGAACTTGACCATGGTGTTATCGAAAAAGAAGCTGTTTACGATGGTTTTTATGCGGTGTGCACAAATCTTGATGATACTCCTGCCAGAATCATAAAGATCAACCATAGCCGCTGGGAGATTGAGGAATGTTTCCGCATTATGAAAACGGATTTCCGTTCAAGACCGGCATATGTCCGCACAGACAGCCGTATCCAGGCACATTTTATGACCTGTTTTCTATCCCTGATCATTTTCAGATATCTGGAAAAAATGTTAAACCATCAATATACCAGTGAAGAGATCCTGGATACTCTTCGTGGAATGAATTTTCTTTCAGTTAATGGCGAAGGATACATTCCAACTTACACAAGAACGGGTCTGACTGACTCTCTTCACGAAGCATTCGGTTTCCGTACGGATTATCAGATCATAAGTCAAAAACAAATGAAAAAAATTTTTCGCGACACAAAAAAGCCAAAAAAGTACGCAAAAATATCATCATGAAAAAAGTGCCAGAAGCCTTGATTTTACAAGGATTCCTGGCACTTTTGTTCTCTTCAACTGTCAAAGACAGGATTTTATCACTAAACCAACATTTTGTCCATTTGATAACCTTGTACAAAAGGAGCTGAAAGTTATCGCACTAAGTAATCAGTACGACACGTTCATTTATAAATATTTGTATTCAATTATGACGCAATTTCCAATTCTAAGATTTTTCCTGCCGTTAACACA
>CAVEKJ010000427.1:0-2247 GCA_963616205.1 Prevotella sp. | reverse complement strand
TTGCAGATCCATGCCTGACAGACCAGAGCCTGATGGAACACTTCGGAGCCTCTACACCGAAAGACCTGGCGGCTATTCTGTTCGGGATAGAATCCGGAACCATTGCTGCAGAAATCGTCAAACTTTCCGGACTCGGAGACGACACAGAGGAAGAGGTAAAAAACTCATAAAGACGGACAGTGAGGCAAGCATAGCCTACGCACTGTTTCGTCTGAAAAGATGGAAACCCTCTGAATACTACAACATGGGCGCAGGAGAGCGACTGATCATCCGCGCCTTTTTGAAACAGGAATTACACGACATAGAAGAAGAGGTGAAGAACAAGGGCAGGTAAAACAGTTGCGGCAGTGGTGAAGCTGATTGACAATTTCAGTGATCCATCACGACAGGTTGCGGCGCAGGCAAGAGACCTCCAGAAACAGTTTAATAATGTCGCAGAAGTATTCGAGAATGCCGGAGAAGCTTTTACCACTGCCGGAGAGACACTGTCAAAAACAGTCACAGCCCCGTTAGTGGCAGTCGGAACGGCAGCAATCAAGTTTTCATCGGATTCACAGGAAGCTTTCCAACAGTTTGCAGCAGCGACTGGAACAGCAACAGACGAGATGGGTAAATACAAAGACATGATCAACAACATCTACAAAGATAACTTTGGAGAATCCATCAACGACGTTGCCGAAGCAATGGCAACTGTAAACCAGAATATGTCTTATCTAAATGATTCTGCCCTGCAGAGATGTACAGAGTACGCATATACTCTTTCGGACACCTTCGGGTATGATGTGGCGGAAAGCACCAGAGCGGCAGATACATTGATTAAAAATTATGGCGTATCTGCAAGGGAAGCATTCAATCTGATCACACAGGGAGCACAGTCCGGAATGGATTATTCGGGCGAGTTAATAGACAGCATCAACGAATATTCTGTCCAGTTCCAAAAACTCGGGCTGGACGCGGAAGATATGTTCTCTATATTCGCGAATGGCGCTAAAAACGGAGCGTTCAACCTGGATAAGATTGGAGATGCCGTAAAAGAGTTCTCTATTAGAGCCATAGACGGTTCCGATACAACAATCCAGGGATTTGAGGCACTGGGAATGAATGCAGATGAAATGGCACAGAAATTCGGAGCCGGAGGCGACACCGCAAAAGAAGCTTTCGATGAAGTTATTCAGGGACTGGCTGCTATGGATGATCCTGTTGCGCAGAGCACCGCCGGCGTCAATCTCTTCGGAACCATGTGGGAAGACCTGGGTGCACAGGTCATCACATCCATGTCTACTGCCAGCGATGCGATAGACAAGAACAGGGAATCCATGGAGGAACTGGTGAACACGAAATATGACACCTTATCAGGTGCATTGGGAGGACTCTGGCGGACGATACAGGTTGATGTTCTACAACCGATCGGAGACCAGCTGATTCCGTATGTTACACAGGGTATAGAAGTGATAGGCAAGCTTACAGATAAATGGAATAATCTGAGTCCTGCGACACAGAAAACCATTGTCAAAATTGCAGGCTTCGCGGCAGCAGTAGGGCCGGTTCTGGTAGGTATCGGAACACTCAACAAAGGTATTGGCAGAGTTATCTCAAATGCCGGAGCGCTTGCCGGGGCAGTGACGAGAGCGGGAGGAGTACTTAAACTGCTTGCGAGCCCTGCGAATATCGCAACAGTGGCAGTCATTGCAGTAGCGGCGGCAGCAGTGCTCATTTACAAAAACTGGGACAAGATCAAACCTGTGATTGATAAGGTAAAAGACGCTTTGACGGCATTTGGAAAGGCTGCGGGACAGTGGATCGGTTCGGTCATAAGCTGGGCGCAGGAAATGGCAACAAAAGCCCAAACTGCTTTCGATAACTTTGCCAGCGCAATACAACCGGCCGTTGACAAGGTGAAAGACATCGCGTCCTATCTCAGAGATACCTTCACTCCGATATTCCAGACGGTGTGGCAAACTGCAAAAGAATATGTTGACGCATGGTTTGACGGAGTAAAAGTAGTGATTGATAATGCTACCGGCATATTTGAGGGAATCATCACGTTCCTGACCGGCGTATTCAAAGGAAACTGGGAACAGGCATGGACGGGAATCGTACAGGCCGTTGGAAGCATATTCGGGACGCTGGAAACGCTTGTAAAAACACCTATCAATGCGGTCATCAACCTCGTAAACAAAGCGATCACGTCTATCAACAAAATCAGTGTAACACTTCCGGATAAACTGGGCGGAGGACATATCGGGT
>CAVEKJ010000426.1:0-2258 GCA_963616205.1 Prevotella sp. | reverse complement strand
CATCATGCTCTGCCTGTGAAAGAAGGTCAGCCGCAATATAGCGGGGATTTGCAGTCTCATCTGCAAGGACAAGGATCTCACTTGGGCCGGCAATGGAGTCAATGCTGACATATCCGTAAACTGCCTTTTTTGCAAGGGCAACGAAAATATTTCCAGGTCCTACGATCTTGTCAACTTTCGGGATGCTTTCGGTTCCGTACGCAAGAGCGCCGATAGCCTGAGCACCGCCCACTTTATAGATCTCATCTGCACCGGCTTCGTTGGCAGCAACCAGTGTACTTGGGTTAACTTTACCGTCTTTTCCTGGAGGGGTTGTCATTACGATACGGTCAACGCCAGCAACTTTGGCAGGAACGATATTCATCAGTACCGATGACGGATATACGGCTTTTCCACCGGGAACGTAAACGCCAACACGGTTCAAAGCGGTCACTTTCTGCCCAAGCATGGTTCCGTCTGTTGTACTTATAAACCAGCTGTTCTGAAGCTGTTTTTCGTGATAACTGCGGATATTTACCAGGGCTTTTTTAATCACGTCGATCAGGGACGGGTCTACCAGTTTGTAGGCTTCCTCAATCTCTTCCGGTGTAACACGGATGGTTTCCTTTGTTACTTCAACTTTATCGAATTCTCTGGTAAACGCAAACAGGGCTTCATCTCCTTCTGCCTTTACTTTTGCAAGGATATCTGCTACCGCATCCTCATATTTTCCGTAATTATTCGGGCTTCTCTTCAAGAGAGTTTCCAGAATATCTTTTGTGGATTCCTTGGTGAGTTTTACCTTACGCATAATAATTTCTGCCTTCTTTCTGTATTTTGATGTTCCATCTATTCCTCTGTTTATTTGATCACTTCCCGAAGTTCCGTGATCAGTTTACGGATCCTTTCGTCTTCCATTTTCATGCTGACCTGATTAACTACCATACGGGCAGACAGCGGGCAGACTTCCTCCAGTACCTTCAGGCCATTTTCGCGAAGGGTACTTCCTGTCTCCACGATATCTACGATTACTTCAGAAAGGCCAACGATGGGTGCAAGCTCAATGGAACCATTCAGTTTGATGATCTCCACAGTCTGATGTTTCTTATTATAGAAGTAATCTTTGGCAATGTTCGGATATTTTGTGGCAACACGGATCAGCTGGTTGTTATTCAAAACCTCTCTGGCGCTTTCCGGGCCGCATACGCACATACGGCATGCCCCAAATCCAAGATCCATAACTTCGTAAAGTTTTCTTCCCTCTTCCAGAATAGTATCCTTACCTACAATACCGATATCTGCGGCACCGTACTCTACATAAGTCGGTACATCCGGTCCTTTTGCAAGGAAAAATTTCAGTTTCAGTTCCTCATTGGTAAAGATCAGCTTACGGGAATCTTTGTCTCGCATCTCCTCACATGTAATACCGATCTTTTCAAACATATCCAGTGTTTTGTTGGCCAGACGCCCTTTTGTGAGGGCAAATGTAAGATATCTCATCAGTCCTGCTCCTCCTTTGCCGGGTATAATGCCACTTTTTTACCTTCTTTTCTAAGTGCAACTGCTTCCTGAATAGCTTTTTTCAGTTCTCCAGGGCCATAAGTAAGCACGATTGCCTTCTCTCCTGCCGGAACTTCAAGCTTCTGTCTGGAAAGAGCAAGCATCAGGTTATCTACGACAATGGCAAATCCAATAGAAGAAGCCGGTTTTCCGAAATGTTTCATCAGCTCATTGTAACGACCGCCTTTGATCAGTGGCTCACCGGTTCCATATGTATAAGCCTGGAAAATGATTCCTGTGTAATAACGGAATTTACTGAGCATTCCAAAATCAAAAGCAATGTATTTCTCACAGCCGTATACTTTCAGGATCTCGTAAATCTCTTCCAGACGTTTTACTGCGGAAAGTGCCTCCGGGTTGGATGTCAGTTTTTTTGCTTTTTCCAGAACCTCTACAGAACCGAACATCTGAGGCAGCTCTGCAAAAGCTTCAGAAAGACTCTTGCTTAAATTCTGTCCTTTCAGAAGTTCTTCCACACCAAAATAATTCTTCTGAGAGATCAGCTCACGGAGATGTTCTTCCATCTCCGGCTCCAGATCAGCTTCTGCCAGCAGAGATTTATAATAATCTACCTGTCCCACACTGACCTGAAACTCTGTAAGACCTGCTGCTTTCAGGCACTCTACGGTCATGGCAAGGATCTCCGCATCTGCTGCAGCGGAGTCATCTCCCATATGCTCCACACCCATCTGAGTATTTTCTTTCATCTGACCTCTGTA
>CAVEKJ010000425.1:0-2258 GCA_963616205.1 Prevotella sp. | reverse complement strand
ATGTAATCTTTGGTGATGGTATCCTTTGTACCCATAGGTTTCACCACCTTCGATCGGTTTATGTAATCAGAAGACTTTTATCATCTGATCCATTTACAGCGTATCATATATCAGAGTGTTTGAGAAGTGTATCAGAGATATTTTATAAAAAGATCATAAATGACAGGTGGCAGGTGGTGCGCTGTAGGTTTATATGGCTGCAAACTTTACGGAAAAAAGGTTTCATGGTATCATTGTTTTATTGACAGAAAGACGAGGAAAATCAAAAATGAATCAGAAGATATCAAATTTAAAAGGCAAGCTGATCGTATCCTGTCAGGCGTTGCCGGAGGAGCCTTTGCATTCTTCGTTTATCATGGGAAGAATGGCTTTGGCGGCAAAAATGGGCGGAGCGTGCGGGATACGTGCGAATACGAAAGAGGATATCCGGGAGATACAGTCTCAGGTGGATCTTCCGATCATCGGAATCGTAAAAAGAGATTATGCGGACAGTAAGATTTATATTACTCCTACGATGAAAGAAATCGATGAGCTGATGGAAGTAAAACCGGAGATCATAGCAATGGATGCAACGATCTCAAAACGACCGGGGAATAAAACCCTGGATGAATTTTTTCATGAGGTAAAAGAAAAATATCCGGATCAGTTATGGATGGCTGACTGTTCTACAGTGGAAGAAGCGCTTCATGCAGATGATCTGGGATTTGATTTTATCGGGACTACAATGGTTGGCTATACAGAACAGAGCAAAGGTTCTAAGATCGAAGCGAATGATTTTGAAATTTTAAGAGAGATCATAGCAAAAGCAAAACATAAGGTGATCGCAGAGGGAAATATCAATACACCGGAAAAAGCGAAGCATGTCATTGAGCTGGGAGCTTACAGTGTGGTTGTGGGCTCGATCATTACAAGACCGCAGCTGATCACGAGATCTTTTGTTGAAGCCATGGAACAGAAATGACAAATGGCAGTGAAACGATAGAGCCGAAATGAGGATCACAGTATGAAAAAATATATCAGTATCGATATCGGAGGTACAGCGATCAAGTATGGTCTGATCGGCGACAATGCTGAAATTATATGGAAAGATTCCACAAAAACAGAAGCAGAAAAAGGTGGCCCGGAAATCCTCAGAAAAGTTACCGGAATCGTTCAGGATCTGATCGATCGGACCCAGGAAAACATTTCGGGAATCTGCATTTCCACAGCAGGTATGGTCGATGCAGAAAAAGGATCTATTTTTTATGCGGCACCATTGATACCGGATTATGCGGGAACACAGTTCAAAAAAACACTGGAAGAAAAATTTCATATCCCATGTGAAGTAGAAAATGATGTAAACTGTGCAGGACTTGCGGAATATCGTTCCGGTGCGGCAAAAGGAAGCAACGTTGCGCTGATCCTTACGATTGGGACAGGAATCGGCGGCTGTATCATCATAAATGGAAAAATTTTTCGTGGCTTCAGCAACAGCGCATGTGAAGTTGGCTATATGCATATGGAAAACAGCGATTTCCAGACTTTGGGCTCTGCCAGTGCGCTGACCAGGAAGGTTGCGCAGTGGAAAGGGGAACCACAGGAAAAATGGGATGGCCGTCATATTTTTGAAGAAGCCCGAAAAGGAGATAAGATCTGTCTTCGGGCAATTGATGAGATGGTGGATATTCTGGGCAAAGGAATCGCAAATATATGTTATGTGATCAATCCGGAGATCGTTGTGCTGGGCGGTGGAATCATGGCACAGGAGGATTTTCTGAAAGAAAGAATCGAAAATGCCCTGAAAAAATATCTCGTATCCGGTATTGAAGAACATACAAAGATCGCATTTGCAAAGCATCGGAATGATGCGGGCATGCTTGGGGCATTTTATCATTTTTGCAGTGCTTCTTGCCATCAGCCCTTATTGGGTGTTAAAATAACCTCATCAATGAAAGAACAGGGAGAATAGAATAAATGTACGATTATCTTATTGTAGGTGCCGGACTTTACGGTGCAGTCTTTGCCCATGAGGCGAAGAAAGCGGGAAAGTCGGTGCTGGTGATCGACAAGCGTCCGCATATTGCGGGGAATGTATACACGGAGAAGGTAGAAGGGATCAACGTGCATAAGTATGGCGCACATATTTTTCATACCAATAATAAGCGGGTCTGGGAGTATATCACACAGTTTGCACAGTTCAACCGTTTTACCAACAGCCCGGTAGCCAACTATCACGGGGAGCTGTACGTCTTTATAAAAAACTTCGCGAAGAAGAGAAG
>CAVEKJ010000424.1:518-2260 GCA_963616205.1 Prevotella sp. | reverse complement strand
GATCCACTGCGACCTGAC
Organism: Prevotella sp.; assembly: GCA_963616205.1. Lineage (GTDB taxonomy): Bacteria > Bacillota > Clostridia > Lachnospirales > Lachnospiraceae > Blautia_A. The sequence goes on along the minus strand of CAVEKJ010000424.1, from coordinate 2,242 downwards.
AAAACCAGGCAAAGATTATGTTCCCTTTGCTTCGGTATCAGAGGCATGCAGAGAAAACAGCATCACCTGCGTGGCACCTACAAAGACCTTTAACCTGGCAGGCTTACCGACAGCAGCAGTGATTGTCCCGAATACTGTACTGCGGCAGCGGGTCAATCGCGGATTAAATACAGACGAAGTGGCAGAGCCGAACGTATTTGCAGCCATTGCGCCGGTAGCCGCATTTAATTACGGAACAGAATGGCTGGACAACTTAAGAGAATATCTCTGGGAAAACAGACGATATGCAGAAGACTTTATCACAAAAGAAATCGAAGGAATCCATGCGGTCAGAGGAGAAGCCACATACCTGCTCTGGCTGGATTGCGGCGGAGTAACCGACGATGCAACAGAGTTTAGCACCTTCATTCGCCAGCATAGTGGGCTCTATGTATGCGACGGCAATGGATACCGGAACGGACAAGGTTTTTTACGCGTAAACCTCGCCTGCCCCAAAGAAACCGTAATAGACGGCCTTAACCGCCTGAAAGACAGCGCACAGGCATACCTGGAACAGAAAAATAAAGCAAGATAACTGTAAAGATACGTTATTTCCTGCGAAAATACGAAACAGAAATAGATTGTAAACATCCGTAAGATGGATGAAAAGAATCAAGAGACCTGGAAGAATGTAATAATATCCCGGAACATATAATCCGGAAATTATTACAAAATCCAGGTCTTTTTTTATGTGGAAACGTATATATGGGAAATTGTTCTATTGAGAGATTGTTTTACTGAACGGCTAATTTATCGGAAAGTTAGGTTACTAACTAATGAATTTATCCGGAATAAGTATAATTAAGAGATCAGTCGCATCAAGAAAGTCTCCTGAAGGGTGGAAAAAGCAAAATGGATTAAAAATATAAAAATACACACCTGAAGTTCTTTTAAAATCTGAAAACCCAGGGGAGGGATGGCGAAGGGGTGGTGGGTGCTTTGCAGGGAACTTAGTAATCCTTGGGCTGTGGGAGACTGCGTTATTCCTGAAAATGCAGCTGTCTGAGCGAAGCGAGTTCTGCATTTTCAGGAATGGTTTTAGCAGTCTTCCACAGCCCTAGAATTACTTGTTCCCGAAACCACCCACCACCCCTTCGCCATCCCTCCCCGTCCGTTCGCAACTATTTTTATAAAAAACTTTACAACAAATCAAACAACTGTCTTGTCACATGTAAACACTTGTGCTATCATATGAAAGATGTTTTGAAAAAATCACATAACAAAACCCCAGAAAACAAAAGCAGGAATTCATACAAAAAATCCCCCTGTAGGAAAGGTGAAAAAATGACAGTTGCAGAAGAAATCCAGAAATTAAAAAAAGAAAAAGACGCCATCATCCTGGCACACTACTACGTACGTCCCGAAGTACAGGATGTAGCAGACTATATAGGAGACTCCTTTTACCTCAGCAAAATTGCAGCCAGCGCCAAAGAAAAAACCATCGTATTCTGCGGAGTAGGCTTCATGGGCGAAAGTGCCAAGATCTTAAGCCCTGACAAAACTGTACTCATGCCCGCCATGGATGCAGACTGTCCCATGGCACACATGGCAACCGAAGAAGGAATCCGGAAAGTAAGAGAAGAATACGATGATGTAGCAGTCGTCTGTTACATCAACTCCACAGCGGCCTTAAAAGAACTCTCCGATGTCTGCGTAACCTCCGCAAACGCCGTAAAGATCGTAAA
>CAVEKJ010000424.1:0-508 GCA_963616205.1 Prevotella sp. | reverse complement strand
GCACTCCCAAATAAAAACATCTTCTTCATCCCGGACCGGAACCTGGCCCACTTTATCGCAGAACAGGTACCGGAAAAACACTTCATCTATAACGAAGGTTTCTGCATCGTCCACGAATTCATGGACCCCGAAGAAGTAAAAGAAACGAAAGAAGCCCATCCGGAAGCACTGGTGCTGGCCCATCCGGAATGTCCCCAGACAGTCCTGAAACAGGCAGATTATATCGGAAGCACATCCGGAATCATCAAATACGCACAGGAAAGCGACAACAAAGAATTCATCATCTGCACAGAATGCGGCGTTCGGTATAAACTGGAAACCACCTGCCCGGATAAAAAATTCTACTTCACAGAAACTGTACCGACCTGTAAAAACATGAAAAAAGTATTTTTGGAAAAAGTACTCCACGTTCTGAAAACCGGCGAGAATGAAGTTCATGTAACTGATGAAACAAGAGAAAAAGCAAAGAAACCACTGGAGCGAATGCTGGAACTTGCAAAATAAAGAC
>CAVEKJ010000423.1:0-2263 GCA_963616205.1 Prevotella sp. | reverse complement strand
TATCCAGCTCCAGTTCATCATAAGACGTAATCTCACGAAGCTCTGCAATGTCAAAAGGTGCAAGCCTTGCACCGCAGCTGACAAGTATCGATTTTGCCGTTTTGCCGGCACTCAATTTATATTTTTTGTATTGCCTTACTGCAAAGTGATCCGGGTTCTGCTCCTCCAGTTCGTCAAACATCAGATCCACCGGATTTTTGAAATCCTCATCATCCTCACGGACTTCCATTGCATTGATCATTTCAAGCAGCGTTGAAAAGTTCTGTTCCTCCTCCGGTGCCTCATAATGGATATATCCGATCAGGGCTGTATAAAGCAGAGTCTCGGCTTTCAGCCAGAAATCATCCCCACCCTTGCTCTCACCCTTGGTGTTGGCAATCAGCGTTGTTACCAGCTTCAAAATGTCCTTTTCCGAATGCAGATACGCAAACGGATTATAATGCATCGACTTTGAAAAGTTGATAGTGTTCACAATTTTCATTCTGTACCCATTCTCATAGAGGGCTTTTCCCACCTCGTTCACGAGTCCGCCTTTCGGATCTGTGACAACATAGGAACTATGCATCTGTAAGAGATTGGGTTTAATGAAAAACCGCGTCTTTCCTGAACCGGATCCACCGACTACCAGAACATTTTTATTTCTGGCATACTTTGGTATCTTCGGCCGGCTGCTCATGGTAATGCGTTCCGACTGTGACAGAATCACGTTGTTGGCAAATACAGGATCCTCAAATGGTTCTATATCTGCATGTTTTCCCCATCTGGCAGATCCATATTCTTCGTTGTGCCGGAACTTCTTTGCATTCTTGCCTTTCAAGTATACAGCAATCCTGAGTGCTGCGCCACAGATAATTCCCACCAGCAGATCCGTTGGATAAAAGCTCGGCAGGGGATTTGAAAAAGCCGTTGCAAACACTCCATCCAGCACAAGACTCTGTACCTTTTCGGATGCATTTGCTCCGGCCGCAATCCTCCATGCTTCACCAAGATTTGTAGCAATCAGTCCCAGAACGATATAGGGAATGTTCAGGATCAGCTGCTTTTTCAACTGTTTTGTATTCATCGCGACCTCTCCTTCTTTTTCTCTGCTACCTTCTTCGGGATTGCTGCCACAATCTCTTTGAATTTCTTTAGTTTCTTCAGGACACTGTCCTTCGCCAGATCCGGATTCTTTATCTGCTTTGCAGAATAATCCTGCAAAATCCTGGTAATGGCATCCTGGTCTTTTGCCTTAAAAAATACGGTATAGACAGGTGGTTCGGAATTCTTATCTTTTACCACAGCAAAATCTACACCGTATTTTCTTGCTATTTTCTGAAAATCCTTCAATCCTTCATCTGCCAGGGGAATGCTTGTTACTCCCTGCCCCTGCCGGATCAGAGTTTTCACTGACTGCTTTCCTTCCGTCGGGTGGAATTTCTGCCCCACATCATGGACGATCTTTTTTCCGCCAGCCTTTAATGGCTTTCCAGGAAATATGCTTAATGCCTTCATAAATGCCTTTAATGTTGGCTCTCCAATAAAGCGGAAAGCATAATGCACGGTTTTGTTGACAACCTCTCTGTCAATCTCTTCATGAATCAGTTTTCTCACTCCCTTCCATCAGACTGTCTGCCTTTCAGCAGCAATCCACAAAGTTACTCATTATTTTTACTTTTATCCACACCAAGTACTCCCCTCATTGTGGAAGAGGCTACATGAAATCGGTTTGCTATGGCAATGTCGGTAAGCACTGTCTCATCCACCGCTGTCCCACAGACCACAAGAATTCTGGATCTTCTCAACATATCCTCTGCCATATCCAGGTAATCCTTGAATTCATCTGCACTGGTCATGTCTATAAACTCCGGCAGCGATAACAGAGGACAGATTGGTGTATAACCTGCCTCATATAATTTTCTGCAGTATCTCTTTGCAGATCTTTTTGCCCTGCTTCTGTCTGCACTCCAGGCAGATGTCACATAGGCCCATGGCTTATTATTCATGTGTCCCTCCTAATCCAGCTGGTATGCCTGCAATCTGCAGTTCCCGCACACAAGTGTTGCCATTCTACTTATCAGCGCTGAAATCACCGTGTTTGCCTCTTCCCTACTAATGGGCTGCAACCCATAATAGGATCTCATTACCACGAAATCAGCCGGTAGATAGGCTTCTCCATCAATGACTATCTTCTTATCTGCATCATAGATCAGAATGTAATCCGATTTTCCAATCATGACTGACTCACTGTTTTTTCCAAAATCAGCAATTACATCATATGCCT
>CAVEKJ010000422.1:0-2265 GCA_963616205.1 Prevotella sp. | reverse complement strand
CGGTTGTACCGAGCTGTAAAGATATTATAATACCGGATTCGGTGATCGCATTTGGCGAGGTTGGCTTAAGTGGCGAGGTACGTGCGGTCAACATGGCCGGACAGCGTGTAGCCGAAGCAAAGAAACTGGGATTTGATACAGTGATCTTACCTGAAGTGTGCAAATCGTCCGTTGGTAAAGTACAGGGAATCAATCTTGTATATGTGGCATGGATTCAGGATGCAATCCGGTTCATTATGCAAAAGAAGTAACGGATTGAAGAAAATAGTAACAGTTCAGCCTTACGGCTGAACTATAGGTAAAAACAGAGAAAATAAAATTTTTGAGAGAAGAACTTATCCACTGTTTCTTCTCTCTTTTTCAGCCTTTATGAAAAATAAACACGAACGCCATGACTTTCTTTCACGGATTCCCACTCTTTTCATTAGGCTTTCAGAAAAACCTGTGGATAAACGATGGATTTTCAGAGGAAATACGTTTCTTATCCACCGTCATTTTGCCGAATTCATTCTTTGTCTCATTCGCATAAAAGACTTTTTTATGCTATGATACTTTTATCAAAACTACGGAGGAGGAATTTATCATGGGCGGACATTATGACAAGAGTATTTATAATGAGCTGATGGAAGTGATGGCCCGCTTAAACTCTGTAGAAAAGGAAACAAAACAGGAAATTTCCGGGTTAAAAAACGAAGTATCGGATTTAAAAAAAGAAAACAGAAAACTTCTGGAAGAAAACAGAAAATTAAAAGAAGAAAATGTGCGGTTGAAAAATATCCTGAACCATGACAGTACGGATACATCCAAACCGCCATCTTCTGACCAGAAAACAGGGAAACCGGCGAACACTTACAATAACCGGGAAAAAAGCGGAAAAAAGCCGGGTGCACAGAAGGGACATAAAGGCAGCAGACTGTCCAAAAGCGGCATACAGGAAAAACTGGACAGTGGGAAATATCTGCATGAAATTGAAACGATCGGGATTCCGAATGGGAACGGATATGTTACCCGCTATGTCATTGATCTAAAAGTACAGCCTGTCATACGTGAAATCCGGATCTATAAAAACCAGGACGGAAAGTATCCGATTCCAAAGGAATACCGGAATGAGGTGGTATATGGGCCGGCCATAAAAGCACTTGCAGTTGATCTGTACAGCGAGGGGGTTATGTCAAATGACAGGATTGCAGCATTCTTAAACGATGCATCGGAAGGCTGTCTGGAACTTTCCGAAGGCAGCGTCTATGAATTCTGCCGGAAATTTTCAAAACTGGCAGAGCCAGAGGTGAAAAAACTGGAAACCCATCTTCAGAACCAGACAGTGGCTGCAACGGACGCAACCACCACAAGTACAGATGGAAAGCAGACTTATATACGTAATGTCAGTGACAAAGACACGGTAGTTTATTATGGTCTGGAGACAAAGTCCAGAAAAGAACTGGATGAGATTCCATTTTTTCAAAACTATAGCGGGACTCTTGTGCATGACCATGAAACTGCCCTGTATTACTATGGGACAGAACATGCAGAATGCAATGCCCATATTTTGCGGTATCTGAAGAAAAATACAGAAGAAACGGGGAATGCCTGGTCAGGTGAGCTTGCATCTTTGTTACGTGAAATACACCGGGAACGGAAAAAATATACAGGTGCTGGGGAAACCTGCTTTCCAGAAGAGAAAAAACAGGATTATCGCGAAAGATACAGACGTATTGTGGAAAATGGAAGAAAAGAAAACCGTCAGACTGAAAACAGATATGCCCGGGGAGAAGAACAAACATTGCTGAACCGTCTGGAAAAATATATGGGAAACCATCTGCTGTTTATGGAATGCTTTGAAGTTCCGTTTGATAACAATATCTCAGAAAGAGATTTGAGAAAAGTAAAAAACAGGCAGAAGATGGCAGGAGGATTCCGGAAGAAAAGCGGGAAAAAAATGTACTGTCTGATCCTGAGTATTGTAGAGACATTAAAGCGCAGGAACAGGAATCTTATGGAAGGCATAAAACAAGTGTTTATAGGAACACCGGCTATTTTTTAGCCGGTGTTAAAAGTGATGGTTCAGCCGTAAGGCTGAACTGTTACATAAAAATCCATAAAATTCAAATATGTAGTTGTTGAGTTTAAAAATCCATGATAACATAAGCATAGCAGTTTGTGTAATTATGTGATTGTGAGTTAGGGGTAATTCAACAATACAACATAAAAACAAAAACTGCTATTTTTTTATGAAAAAAGTAGTGATTTCACGTATTTAGGGCTAGC
>CAVEKJ010000421.1:1574-2266 GCA_963616205.1 Prevotella sp. | reverse complement strand
GATCATAGGGTTCAACATGAGGGAGCTGTACTTGTATCGGCGGCTCCAGAAGTTTAAAGGAAGCCTGATCACCAGAAAGAGCGTAAGCCGGATGCTCAGAGACGATCTGTTGACAGAGAAGGTAAAACAGATCCTGTATCAAAAAGATGGATAGGATCTGTATAAAAGGGAGCAAAAACAGTATAAAAAAAGGCAGAGACGAAGTACAGGGGGACTTTGCGCACATTGGGATTCAAAGGAGTAATCTCTGTGAATAGAATGCCAGAGAAATAGATTTTTTATAAAAATGCATGAACCCAAAAGCTAAAAGCGAAATCTCTGCCAACAAATCACTATTCTTGACATTTCCACGGAAATCAACTTTAATATTTTTCGGCAATGTTCTTGACATTTTTTTTATTTGATTCATCATAATGCCATCACCAAAATGAGTCCATTTAATATTGATATCCGAAATGTGCTGTAATGTTTTCACTACCAAATCTAATCTTTTAATTGGTACTACGTTAGAACAACTGACAATTCTTAATTCATCTTCTTTATTATATTTTTCTTTCCCATATCCCAACGTTCCAAGAAACCTTGTTTTAATTTCATTTCTGTATTTAGGAAATCTGCTTTTCAGATAACAAGTTCCATCTTCCGAACATGGGTAAATGGCATCTAAATTTTTTATTAATAACGTCCTACAC
>CAVEKJ010000421.1:0-1564 GCA_963616205.1 Prevotella sp. | reverse complement strand
AGCTAAAAGCGAAATCTCTGCACTGTTCAAAAAAATCTTTACAATTTCGTGGTTTTATGTTAGAATCATAAACAGTGTAAACCTACTTTGATAATTTTATACCTGATTTTGAAGTTATGTTTTTCATTATGCACCTGTAGCTCAGTGGATAGAGCAGTGGTTTCCGGTACCATGTGCGGGGGTTCGATTCCCTTCAGGTGTGCTACCCGGAACAGTGGGAACTGTTCCGGCGTGTTGTTATGATAAGGAGGACAAGAACTTGGATGATTTCAGAGAATGGTTATCAGATAACCTTCGCTATTTTATGTTAGGCGGAGCCATTCTGGTGATCGTGCTTGTTCTGATCTTTGGCGTCCGCGCCTGTGTTGGAGGTAAGAAGGGGAATTCCAATGAAGATCAGACGACAGCCCAAAGTAACCAGGAAAATGATCCTTCTTCTCCGGCAAATGATGGGGAGACAGACGAGAAGAAAGACGCCAGTCCCGCGACAGATACGAATGCGGAGACAACCATCGAAAAAGCCAGCACGGAAGTAACCGAGCTGATTCAAAGCTATTATAAAGCTTTTGGGGAAAAAGACATTGCAACACTTAAGACGATCGAGGACGGATTTACACCGGCCGATGAGTCACAGATTAATTCAAGGGATTATATTGACGGGTATGAAGTACAGGATGTTTATACTAAGAAAGGACTAACGGACGATTCGTATGTTGTCTATGTGGTCTTTAACTATATCTGTACAGGTATTGAGACTCCGGTTCCGGCATTGAGCCAGTTTTATGTGGAGACTGACAGTGACGGCAATCTGAAGATCAAAGGTGGCGCTGATGACGATGCAGATATCAGTGCTTATGTGAAAAAACTGGAATCTGAGAAGGATGTGCAGGATCTCATCACAAAAGTAAAGGCAGACTATGAAGCAGCACAGAGCAGTGATTCTTCTCTGGCGGAATTTCTTCAGGGCCTTGGTGAGGATGCCAGTGCTTCCGCAGATGCAGGGACGATGCTTACAGTCGCCGAGGATTGTAATGTCCGTGCTTCCGCAGATTCAGAGGGTGAGGTTATCGGTGGATTTTCTGCAGGAACGGAAGTTGAAAAGAAGGGGCAGGAAGGCGACTGGATACAGGTTGATTATGACGGACAGACCGGATATATCTACAGTGGTCTGTTAGAATAATAAGGGTAAATAAAATGCAGGTTCTTTATGGACCTGCATTTTTTGATACCTTGCTGTAAGAGATGATGAAATATTATTTTTTCAGCGAACCGTCTGCGGCCAGTGTGTATTTCTTCCCGTCCACTGTAATAATGCCGGTCTGCATGATCCCGTCTTCATCCAGATAATAACGCTTTTTGCCAACTGTGATCCAGCCGGTCTGCATGATCCCGTCCTTATTAAAGTAATATCGGTGGCTGTCCGTATCTGTAAGCCATCCGGTGTAGGCTACGCCGTCCACCAGAAACATCCAGCTGGTGCCATTCGGTGTCCAGACTCCGTTTTCTGCTTCCGGGGAAACCTGCTGGGTTTCGGGAACCTTTGTTGGAACAGGAGATGGTGTGG
>CAVEKJ010000420.1:1914-2277 GCA_963616205.1 Prevotella sp. | reverse complement strand
GTCCAAGCAGGATATGATTGATGACTTCAAACGGATGATCTCCGGACAGCCTCTTTCCCCGAATTCCAAGAGAAAGCTGGAGCCATGCAGGATCTACCGCAAAGAATTTGAAGTAAAAGACGCTGTAAAAGAAAGCTTTTTATCCATTACTGCACATGGACTTTACGAGGCGCGCATCAATGGGAAAAAAGTCACAGACACCTGCCTGAATCCGGGATTTACCGCATACGACGATTACCTGGAATATCAGACTTACGATGTTTCTGATCTCCTTCAGGAAGGAAAAAATGTGCTGACAGTTGTGCTGGCAGATGGTTGGTACCGTGGTACTTTCGGAATTCTCGGTTACGGAAACAACTACGG
>CAVEKJ010000420.1:0-1851 GCA_963616205.1 Prevotella sp. | reverse complement strand
CAACTACGGACTGGAGCTGGCACTTCTGGCACAGCTTGAGATCACAGGAGCAGATGGAAACAAAGAATGGGTTGTAACCGATGATAGTTTTGTTTACGGCGATACCAACATTGTTTACTCAGATATTATGATCGGGGAAAAACAGGACAACCGTATTTCTCTGGAGCCGCTTTATCAGCCAGGGGCAGATACAGAAGGAATGAAACAGGCACAGATAAAAGAAATAGGATATGCCAATTTAAGAGGAATTCTCTGCGAGCCGGTCCGCTGCACACAGATCATTGAAAATCCGGAAATTCTTACCTCACCGTCAGGAGAAACGATCGTTGACCTTGGACAGAACATTGTAGGTGGTATCCGCCTGACTGCAAGCGGAGTAGAAGGAACGGAGATCAAGATGGAGTTTTCAGAAGTGCTGGATAAAGAAGGAAACTACATCAACAATATTTCCGGATTTAACCGTGACCAGACCGATTATTTTGTACTCCGGGGAGATGGAAAAGAAGTATTTGAACCGAAGTTCACCTTTCATGGTTTCCGCTATGTAAAGATTTCCGGATATCCGGGAGACCTTACACCGGAAAATGTACAGGGAATCGTGATCGGAACAGACCTGGAAATGACAGGAAGTTTCCACACATCCAATGAAAAACTGAACCAGCTGCAGTCCAACATCCAGTGGAGCCAGCGTGGAAATATGCTTTCCATCCCAACAGACTGTCCGCAGCGTGAAAAAGCCGGATGGACAGGAGATATCCTTGTTTATGGAAAAACAGCCACATTCAATCAGAATGTAAAACAGTTCCTGAAAAAATGGCTCCGAAATATGGAAAAAGAGCAGTTTGAAGATGGCCTGATCCCGGTGATCATTCCGTATCCTCTTGGATACAATGCCATGCAGAAAGATGCTTTTGGCACAGATACTTCTGCAGGATGGGGAGATGCTGCAGTTGTGGTTCCGTGGACACTCTATGAGACTTACAAAGACATTTCTATTCTCCAGGAAAGCTTTGAGATGATGAAGAAATGGATGGATTATGTGGAAGAAGATGTATCGACACATATGCCGGAATATAAAGAGGAACTTTCCCCGGAGCGTCTGGAGCGCCAGAAATATCTGTGGAATACAAATTTCCATTTTGGAGACTGGCTGTATCCAAGCTGCAAGAATGAAAATGGTGAGACCGATATGTGGCGTTCCGCATATACAACCAAAGAGCTGATCGCAACTGCGCTTTACGCACAGAGCACAAGGATCATGAGCCAGGTTTGTACACTTCTTGAAAATGCGGAGCTTGCAGAACATTACAGTGAGTTAAATGAAAAGATCCGCCAGGCTTTTGCCCAGGAGTATGTGAAAGAAGATGGACATATCGAAGGGGCTGTGCAGGGTGTGTATGTGCTGGCCATTGCCCAGAAAATGGCAGCTCCGGAACTTCTTCAGAAGATGGCAGCTCACCTTGTGAAAATGATCCATGAAAATCATGACTGCCTGGATACCGGTTTTATGTCCATCAAATATCTGATCCCTGTGCTTGAGAAAAACGGCTATGCAGATGTGGCAAAAACACTTCTGTATCAGGAGAAATGCCCGTCCTGGCTGTATGAAGTAAAAATGGGTGCGACGACCATGTGGGAGACCTGGAACTGCATCAAGGAAGACGGAGAAAGAACGCATGAGTCTTATAATCATTATGCTTTCGGCTGTATTGGGGAATGGATGTATGAGACTTTAGCAGGAATCGTGCTAAAAGAACCGGGATATGAAACATTCAAGATTGCTCCTGCATTCGATTATGATCTGGAGTCTGTTTCTGCAAGTTATGAATGCATTTACGGTACAATCCGCAG
>CAVEKJ010000419.1:0-2278 GCA_963616205.1 Prevotella sp. | reverse complement strand
CTTTCCGGTATGTCCATCGGTATGCTCCTGAAATATGGACATATCACAAGCACATTACTTGCTTTCATCATTGCAATGGCAATCGGTATTGTCTGCGGACTTGTTGTAGGTCTTGTAATTTCAAGAGCAAGCGTTCCGCCGATCATTGCAACCATGGGCTTTATGTACATCTACAGAGCAATGGGTTATCTTGTTTCTCACGGTGGTGAGTGGGCAAGTGCCGCAGCTCTTGGTGATTTCAAAAATTTTGCAACAACAAATTTCCTCGGATTAAATAAAGTAATCTGGGTGATCATCGTATGCTACGTTGTATTCTTCTTCTTCATGAAATGGACAAAAACAGGACGAAGGATCTACGCAGTAGGAAGTAACGCAAGTGCAGCACAGGTTTCCGGTATCAATGCAAAGAATATCAACCTTCTTGTATATGTGATCATGGGATTCCTCGCAGGTCTTGGCGGAGCACTTCAGGTATCTGTTTATGCTTCTGCAATGCCGGATATGCAGTACGGCGGTGAGATGGATGTCATCGCAGCCTGCGTTATCGGTGGTGTAAGCATGAGCGGTGGACGTGGAACTGTAGTAGGTGCATTCCTTGGTTCCATCATCCTTGCAACGATCGCAAAAGCTCTTCCGCTTGTAGGTATCAGTTCCCTGTGGCAGAACATGATCAAGGGTGTTATCATCCTGGTAGTCGTTGTGATCAATGTTATCCTGCAGAGAATCGCAGACAAAAACGCATTAAAGGGAAGGGAGATGTAAATCATGGCTGGAAAATCTGGAAGAAGTATTAACAATGTGCCGGAAAATCCGATGAAACACATCGTATTCAGTTGGGAAGGCATCCTGGTCATTCTCTTTATCCTGGTAAATATTTTCTGCGCATCATTTTCTGAGTTTTATAATCTGAAGAGTGTCCTTCGTCAGATGCCGGTTTACCTTGCAGAGGTATTCATGATGTTCCCGATGGCGTACATCCTGGTATTAGGCGAGATTGATATTTCCGTTGGTGCGATTGTGTGTCTCTCCGCTACATTAAGCTGTATGGTCTGCAACACGAACGCTCCATTCATCGTAGTAGTACTCACAGCACTGGTTGTTGGTGCCCTTTGTGGTGCGGTTAACGGATTCATCCTTACCCGTTTCAAAGAGCTCCCGCCAATGATCGTAACACTGGCAACACAGATCATCTTCCGTGGTATTGCTGAGGTAACACTTGGTTCCGGCGGAAGTATCGCAGTAACAAACACAGACGGTTTCCGTGCCATCGGTGGAAAAGTAGGACAGGTTCCTTACATTCTGTTCCTGGTACTGATCTTTGGTGTGATCTTTGCAATCTTCCTTGGAAAGAGCACATTCGGACGTCGTACCTACGCAATCGGAACAAACCGTGTGGCAGCTTATTACGCTGGTGTTCATGTAGAGAAGATCCGTTTCATCATCTACACAGTTATGGGACTTATGTCTGGACTTTGTGCACTGTTCCTGGTATCATCTTCTTATGGTGCCAACACAACAACCGGTAACGGATTTGAGATGGACGCCATCGCAATGGCAGTATTCGGAGGTATCTCCTCCACAGGTGGTAAAGGTAACCTGGCCGGCGGTATCATTTCTGCATTCATCATCGTATGCTTACGAGTTGGTCTTGGACAGAGAAACGTAAATGCACAGGTAATCCTTCTTATCATCGGTGTACTTCTGGTAGCAGCAGTAGCTCTCCCGAATATCATCGGCGATGTAAAAAAAGCAGTAGCAATGAAGAAAAACTAAATATTACTTTTGTAACCCAATATGATTGTTAGTTGCCTCCATTGGTGTAGCGGAGGCAGCAGCATATAAAAAATTATATTCTTATAGGGAGGAACAAAAATGAAAAAAAAGGTAATTAGCGCAATCCTTTGTGGAGCAATGGTTCTTGGTACAGTTTGCCCGGTTCTTGCAGCAGATGACAAATCCGATGATACTAAGACAGAAGCAGCAGCTGGCGATTCCGCAAAAGACGAAAAGATCGCTCTGGTTGGTAAAGCAGCTGGTAACGCATTCTTCGAGATCGCTGCAAAATCTTTCAAAGAGACAGTTGAGGCTGAGGGCGGCACAGTAGAGATCGTTTATCCTGAGACAGCTACCGCTGATGCACAGATCAAAGTTCTTGACAACCTGATCTCCCAGGACTTCGATGCAATCTGTATTTCCGCTAACGATGTAAACGCTCTTCAGGCTAAACTTGAGGAAGCTATGGATGCCGGAATCAAAGTATCTTCCTTCGACTCCGCAC
>CAVEKJ010000418.1:0-2285 GCA_963616205.1 Prevotella sp. | reverse complement strand
CACTGAACTATATATTTAGTAAATTTATAATTTTTACCACAGGTAAAAAGACGGGAGGTAGCAAATGATGACTTTGGAAGAGGCAGTGAAGAAAGTCCGCCCTCTGGATGAGAAGGCCATGGAAGGGGCGAGAAAGCGGTGGGACAGCATTGCGAAACCTTTGCATTCTCTTGGAGAACTGGAGAATATGCTGACACAGATCGCCGGCATCACAGGTACATCGGATGTACATGTGGAGAAAAAAGCAGTAGTTGCCATGTGTGCGGATAACGGAGTTGTAGAAGAGGGAGTGACTCAGACCGGACAGGAAGTGACGGCTATCGTGGCTGAGAATTTTCTTGCAGGGACTACGACCTGCTGTGTGATGTGCCGTCAGTGTAATGCAGATCTTATCCCGGTAGATGTGGGAATGGTCACAGATACCAAAGTCCGCACAGATCTTAAAGTTGCCTATGGAACAAAAAATATGACCAGGGAACCGGCTATGACAAGAGAGCAGGCGATCAAGGGCATTGAGGCCGGGATCGCCATGGCAGAGGAACTGAAAGAAAAAGGATATCAGGTTCTTGCTACCGGCGAGATGGGAATCGGAAATACCACCACCAGCAGTGCGGTGGCAGCGGTACTTCTGGGGAAACCGGTAGAAGATATGACCGGACGTGGTGCCGGACTTTCCAGTGAGGGCCTTGTACGGAAGATCAATGCCATCAAAAAGGCCATTGCGCGGAATAATCCGGACCGTTCCGATGCCATAGATGTTCTTGCAAAAGTAGGCGGACTGGATATTGCGGGAATGGCAGGTGTTTATATCGGTGGAGCAGCGCTTGGAATACCGGTGGTCATGGATGGATTTATTTCCTGCGTCTCTGCACTGGTTGCTGCAAAGATCTGCCCGCAGGTAAAGGATCATATCCTTGCATCCCATGTGTCAAAGGAGCCTGCTGCCCATCTGATCCTGAAAGAGCTTGACAAAGAAGCGATCATCCACGCCGGGATGTGCCTGGGAGAGGGAACCGGAGCAGTTGCACTGTTTCCGCTTATGGACCTTTCCAGTGCGGTATATAATTCCATGAGTACCTTTGGAGATATCAATGTAGAACAGTATGAGGAGCTGAAATAAGATGCTGGTTGTTGTAACAGGAGGCAGCGGAAGCGGAAAATCTGCTTTTGCGGAAGAAACCGTTCTTTCCCTGGGAGAGGCCAGAAGGATTTATATTGCCACCATGCAGGCTTTTGATGAAGAAAGTCACAGACGTATCCGCAGACACCGGTGCATGCGCGCAGGAAAAGGGTTTGAAACGGTAGAGAGATATACAGCTCTGGATGAGCTGATCCTTCCAAAGGATTGTGTGGTCCTTCTGGAGTGTATGTCCAATCTGGTGGCAAATGAGATGTTCCGGGAAGACGGATTCCACCCGGAAGTGGCTGAAAAGATCACAGAAGGAGTAAAAAATCTTCTTTCCCAGGCAAAACATGTGGTGATCGTCACCAATGAGATCTTTTCCGACGGGATCCTTTATGAGGGAGAATCGGAACAATACAAAAAAGAGCTGGGAACGATCAATCAGAATCTGGCCGGGATGGCAGATGATGTGGTGGAAGTCGTATACGGGATACCTGTATGGCACAAAGGAGGAAAGAAAGCATGAAAAGTCTGTGGAACAGTTTTAAAGCTGCATTTGCCATGTTTTCAAAGATCCCCATGCCCATGGTGGACTGGAAGAAAGAAAACATAAAGTATATGATGTGTTTTTTCCCTTTTGTTGGCACGGTCATTGGTATTCTGACCTGGTTTGCCGGAAGGGTCCTGGGAAATCATATAGAGCTGGAACCGTTTTTTCTTGCTGTGATCCTTACTGTGGTCCCTGTATTTGTTACAGGCGGCATTCATGTAGATGGTCTTTTGGACACGTCGGATGCCTTAAGTTCCTGGCAGGAACGTACGAGGAGACTGGAGATTCTGAAGGATTCCCATGCAGGAGCATTTGCTATTATCACAGCCTGCATTTACTTTATCCTCTGGCTGGGAGCATGGGATCAGCTTCTTGGAAATTATGACGGGATCAGCATCATGAGTATGGGATTTATGATGTCCAGATGTCTTTCCGGGATCGGGGTCATCACATTTCCCAAGGCAAGAACAGACGGGACTGTGGCAGAATTTTCCAGAAATGCGTCGGAGATCGCAGTGCGGAATGTTCTTGCGGTGATGTTTGTGATCCTTGCAGTGCTGATGATATGGGTAAACCCGCTGCAGGGTGTGCTGGCAGCAGTCAGTGCACTGC
>CAVEKJ010000417.1:0-2288 GCA_963616205.1 Prevotella sp. | reverse complement strand
GCTGTACATTAAAATCCGGAACGATTGTGAAATCAACAAGTGTACTTGAAATGGGAATTGAAACAGAGCAGGGAACTGTTTTGTTTACACCACTTGAAAAGAAGTAAACCACAAAATTGAAAAAGAATTATGAAAGGATGAAACCCACCCAATTTTCGTGGGGGGGGGTAAACAATGAATAGAGCGAATGAGAATAATATGAACGTGAATCGTACAAAGCAGAGCAGTACGCCTAATATCAGATGGATGCTGGTCGGGTATGATTTGATTGTGTATGCAGTAGTAGCAGTAATACTGTTGGTGCTGTATGGAGGAATGGATAAGTTATCAACTACAGGAATACTTCAACAAGTATGCCTCTCTATACTGTGTATTTTTGCAGCACGTCTTATTGGTAAAGTATATGGGCAGGTATGGAGATATGGTGGAATACAATGTTATATCCGACTGCTGTTTACCGATTCTATTGCTTTTGTTGCCTATCTGTGTCTGGAATTATTACTTCCAGTTCAAAAAATTACATTTGCCAGAATGCTTTCACTTGTCTGCCTTAATCTCTTAGGAGCGTTAGCACTTCGTATGATGTATCGCTACGCATATAAGTGTGGAAATCAGGAAACTACAAGAGGAAAAATTCTTTCTACATTATTACATATGTTTTCTGGTATAGAAGCAGGAAATGAAAAAGAAGTTCAGAAAATCAAAGTTGCAATTATTGGTGCAGGACGAGTGGGCGTAAGTCTGGCAGAGGAACTTTTAAATAATGAAGAAGCTGCGTATATTCCGAGATGCTTTATAGATATTAACAAAGAAAAAGTTGGACGTGAAATTCATGGAATACCGGTTTGGTCAGAAGATGAAGCAACATTTAATAAATTGGGAGAATTTGAAGTACAGGAGATTATTTTTGCAATTCCATCAATGGATGCAGACAAGAAAAAAGCTCTTTATGAATATTACAAAAATGCAGGATATAAGTTGAAGGTTTATGATTATCCGACTATGTACACTGCAGGTGGAAAGAGACACCTTAGAGAATTTGATATTGAAGAACTTTTGTTTAGAAAACCATTAGTGGTTTCTGATGAAAGAACAAATGCTTACTACAAAGACAAGGTAGTACTTATTACTGGAGGTGGCGGTTCCATTGGATCAGAGCTTTGCAGACAGTTGGCAAAGATGAGTCCAAAGAAGATTATCATTTTGGATATTTATGAAAATGGAGCATATGACGTTCAGCAGGAATTAAAGATTGCTTACGGAAACCGTCTGGATCTGCAAATTGAGATTTGCTCTATTACACATAGAAAAGCTCTTGAGAAAGTATTTGAGAAATACCACCCGCAGATCATCATTAATGCAGCAGCTCATAAACATGTTCCGTTAATGGAGCATAACTGCGTGGAAGCTATTTACAACAATGTATTCGGTACACAGAACCTGGTAGAGCTTTGCGAAGAATATGGAGCAGAACGCTTTATGATGGTATCCACCGATAAAGCGGTTAACCCGACTAATGTAATGGGTGCGACAAAGAGAATGTGTGAAATGATCGTGCAGAGCGCAAGCACACATGGAAAAGTAAAATACAGCGCTACACGATTTGGAAACGTACTTGGCAGCGCAGGATCAGTTATTCCGTTGTTTAAACGTCAGATTGCGAATGGTGGTCCGGTTACTGTTACAGATAAGAGAATTATCAGATACTTTATGACAATTCCAGAGGCTTCACAGCTCGTTCTTCAGAGTGGGGCGATTGCAAATAACGGAGAATTATTTGTTCTGGATATGGGACAGCCGGTTAAGATTATGGATCTGGCAGAAAATATGATCCGTTTATCTGGTGTCCAGGGAATTGAAATTGTTGAAACTGGATTAAGACCAGGAGAGAAGTTATATGAGGAACTGTTAGTTAAGACAGAAGAACTCGATAAAACAGACAATAGCATGATTTTCATTGAAAGAGATAATGCACTGAGTAAGGAGGAAATCTATAAAAAGATTGATGTACTTAGAGATGCATGTGATACAGGAGATGATCTGATTGCAAAAGAAGCTCTCCGAAGTGTTGTTCCAACATTTAAAAGACCGGAAGACGTAAACAAAGCGATTGCTTAATAACAAGTTAATATATTCTGAAAAAATGAAATTGGGTGAAAAGAGGTAGAAAGTCATGTTTAAAGAAAATAATAAATTTAAAAAATTTGAGTCTAAAGTATGGTTGAGCAGCCCAACCATGCATGGCCCGGAAATTGAATATGTGAAAGAAGCGTATGAAACAAACTGGA
>CAVEKJ010000416.1:0-2301 GCA_963616205.1 Prevotella sp. | reverse complement strand
GTAGTTCAATGGTAGAACACCAGCCTTCCAAGCTGGATACGTGGGTTCGATTCCCATCACCCGCTCTTATGCGATAGTGGCGTAGTTGGTAACGCGCGACCTTGCCAAGGTCGAGACCGCGGGTTCGAGCCCCGTCTATCGCTCTTCGGAACTCTGATCATTCTCAGAGTTCTTTTTTTATAAACAAAAAAGTATCTGTTAAATGCAAAAAATCCTCTGCTGTATTTTTATGTGGCAGAGGATTTTTTTAGGCATTATGTGTTGCTTTTTGTCTTACTCGGTTGCGTTGTCCTGATCGATCAGGGTATAGAAAGTCAGAAGATAAAGCCCACATAAACCGACAAGTCCGTAGACGATCCTGGAAAGCCAGCTCATGCTTCCGAACAGGAACGCTACCAGATTAAAATTGAAAAAACCGATCAGACCCCAGTTTATGGCGCCGACCACAGCAATGGTCAGAGCAAAATACTGCAGACATTTATTTGCCATAAGTCACCATCCTTTCGTTATACAGGAGATAGTTTTTCACAGAAACAGGGGAATTATACATATGTGGAAAAAAGAAAAACGGAAATTTCTGCCAGTCATGAAAAAATCATGAGGGAGAAATTTCCATTTTGTTTCAGGCATTTTATTTGAGTTTCAGAACCTGAGAAGTTGTCTGGCCGCCGCTTACATTCAGAGTTTCTTTTCCCTGAAGGGTTACATCTCTGGTGGTATCCTTCAGAAGAAATACCTGGCATACGGTGACGGTCTTTCCTGGGTCGATAGTGTTCATATAGTTGTCTACTGCATCATCGTTTGATTCCGGGTAAGTTCCTTCCAAGGATTCGCCGTTCTGGGAAGCCTGGAGTGTGAAGTCCACAAATGCGCTGGACTGGGAATCGCCAGAGTTTGTGTAATCATAGTAGATCATCAGGCATGGATTTCCACCGTAATCATTGGATATTGCAAACTGTTTGAAACGGACAGAGAACTTGTCTGTTGTGATGTCGATGGATGAGCTGGTATCCTGACTGGAATCTGCGCCCTGATCAGAAGTACCGGAAGCATCCGCGGCAGTGTCGGAACTGCTGTCTGTGCTGTCATCTGTAAGCTGGGAAGAAATCTCATCTTTTACACTCTTGAAGTTTGCACACATAACCTTGACTGTGGTATCGTCCAGAGAAACGATCTTCCAGTCGTCGCCAATCTTGATTAACGGATAGGTAATATCGATCTCACTGTATTTTTCGTCAGCTGTGGAAGCGTTTTCCGCAAGGAGAGAGGCAAGCATTTCCTGAATATCATCCTGCGTCATTTCCTGTCCGGCATAGGCTGCAACAGCAACCTTACGGGTGTATTCCTGAATGGTAGCTGCATAGATGTTGGTTCCGTCAATATACTTCATGTGGACCGTTACCTTTGCGGTTCCGTTCTGGATGTCGAATTTGTTTTTGGTGATCTTGTAAGTCATTTTTTTGTTGACGGTAGTGAAGAAATCGGTGTAGGCAGAATTGCGGATATCTGCATCATCCAGAGCACTGAGATCATGACTCTGGAGAAGGTTCTCCATAGTGGTGAAATCCATGTTCTGCATACCTGTGAGAAATTCTTCCGTGGTTTCCACCGGTTTATGCCGCTGTACCATATACCAGGCAATTCCGCCGGCTATGGCAGCGATCAGAAGAATGACCAGACAGATCACAAGAGGTTTTTTGCTCTTTTTCTTTTTGCGTGGAGCATCGTCTTCAAAATCATTGGAGATCAATGACCTGGAGAGCTCGTCGTCGTAAAAATCATTATTGTCTTCTGTATTCATTAGTCCTCCTTATAATAAGTAGTTCTGGTTTTCGGGTTAGGTGGATCAGATACAGGATTTCTGCGCATCGTGAAGCGTATTGCCGGTCACGGAGTAACAGGAATCATCTGATTTACCGTAACGATTATAACATAGGTTTACTGTTTGAGAAACCCCCTGTGTTATGATATACTTTGAGATACAGATAATGGTTGTGGCTGCGGGGGTAAGCAGCAGAAAAGATGAGGTGAAAATATGCTACGAACAATTCAGTATTCCTTTCCTTCAAAAGCAGATGGACTGGAAATTTCATGCCTGGCAGTGGTACCGGAACTGGGGCGTGACGAGAAGTACCGTGGAATTATCCAGATCGTTCACGGGATGAGCGAATATAAGGAACGTTATCTTCCTTTTATGGAATATATGGCAGAGCGAAAATATGTAAGTGTGATCCACGACCACCGCGGTCATGGAAAAAGTGTGCGGAACAAAGAGGACCTTGGATATATGTACGGTGGAGG
>CAVEKJ010000415.1:0-2305 GCA_963616205.1 Prevotella sp. | reverse complement strand
CTTTGATCGTGGAGGTCCCGATATCCATTCCTAAACGTTTCATTTATGTATGCTCCTTATTCCTGCATCCGGCCTGAGTGCGAAAAATTCCGGCTGCAGGATCTGTACTTTATTTTCTTCTTTCCGGATCAGTCCCTTTCTTTCCATGTCGTTAAATTCTTTGGAAAGTGCTTCCGGAGATACACGGAGGTACTGTGCGGTTTCTTTCTGCATGGAAAACATGGTTTTGGTTCCGTCTTTTTCCGTCGGAAGGCTGTTTAAATATTTGACGATCTTTTCCCGGACGGTATTCTCCGAAGTCGTATCCAGTTTTACAGCGACTTTTTCCAGTTTACCGGATATCTCAAATACCATGTTCCAGGCGATCTTAGCCTTCATCTCTGCTTCCTGCATGGTCTTTGGCTTTTCCATGAGCTTTTCCCTGGAAAGGAATAAGATCCTGGAATCTTCCGCAGCAACAACTTTGACCGGGCTGTACGCACCACTTAATGGAAGCATCTCCCCAAAACACCTGCCCGGACCGAATTTTGCCACCAGGGATTCCACCTGTTTCAGACTCTCTGTGTAAGCTGCGACCATGCCATTTAAAACGACCGCAAACTCTGAGCAGGTATCCCCGATGTTCCAGACAAGCTTTCCTTCCTCAAATTCCTGAATGCGCCCGTCCAGGATAGAGCCCATGCTTTCCCATTCGCTTTCCGGAATTCCATCCAGAAGCTTCAGGTTGGTCTCAGCCATATGCTGCATCATGTATGCTCCTACGGACATGCTGCCTGCGCCCATGAGCATCTGTTTTGGCACAGAGGAGATCAGGCCGTCCGGCTCTTCTCCCATCTTTTCTTCCAGTTCCTGTGCAGACGGGATGGCCGCTTTCATCTCATCCGTTAATTCCTGGCAGTCTTCCAGATGGATCACTTTTGCTCCCAGAAGAGCAGCATCTTCAATGCCATGTGTTGCCACCAGAAGGATCCGGTTTCTCCGGTTCTTTAAGATATAAGAAATGACTTCCTGTTTTGTTGCCATGTCAAGGCCGGTGAAAGGCTCATCCAGAATGATCATCTTTCCCTGATAGTGCATGCAGCGTGCCAGTGAGACACGGCGTTTCATGCCGCCGGACAGTTCACATACCGGCTGGCGCAGACACTTTTTCGGAAGGATCTGTGACAGATCTTCCTTGATCTCTTTTACCGGCCGTTTCTTTTCATACATCATGTTGACGTTTGCGACTGCGGATAGCATTGGCAGGATGCGGTCTTCCTGGAACATGGAGGATATCTCCACATCCGGGTCGATCCCCGTGATCTCTCCGGAATCCTTTGTTTCCAGGTTCATGATGATCCGAAGGAGTGTGGTCTTTCCCATTCCGGAAGGCCCCATCAGGCAGTAGATCCCGCCGTCTTCAAGTGTTATATTTAAATTATTCAGTACCTTTTTGGAACCAAATGTTTTACAAAGGTTTCTGATCTGTACAGACATTTTTCTCTCTCCCGTTTCTCATTTTGCAGTTTTGTCCGTTTATCTCATTCATCATCCGTATCCTTTCCGGAAACGAGCCATCCCATCGGGGCACTCAGTTTCTTTAAGAGGAACATAAATGCCTTTTCAAAGATCACACTTAAGATCACAACTACAACTGTCCATGCAAAAAGGTCTGCCGTCTGTAAATAAGATTTGGCCGCGTACATCTCACGTCCGATGGACGGTTTCGGTGTACCGATGACCTCTGCCATGATACCGGATTTCCAGCTCATGCCAAGGGCAAGCTTGCTGGCGCTTAACACAAACGGCATAAATGCCGGCCTGTAGATGAACATAAATTTCTTCCACGGTGCCATGTGGTATACTTTTGCCACTTCCATAAGCTGCGGGTCCACATTGTTCAGTCCCTGGAGTGTATTCGTGTAGATGATCGGAAGGACGATCAGAAAAGACAGATAGATCGTAAGGGCCTGGTTTCCGACCCAGATGAGCAGCATGATGACGAAGGAGATCATCGGCACGGTCTTGAGCATCACGATGATCGGCTCAAGGAAATCACGGATCAGTTTGAATCTGTGACAGACCAGTGCAAGCAGGAACCCTGCCACAAATGACAGGATAAAACCAACTGCAATACGGAGAAAAGAAGCCCCGCAGATCAGCCAGAAATCCGCCTGCTGTACCTGCTGTGCCAGTGATGCAATGATGTGGACCGGACCGGATAAGATGATACGGTTGTCGATCACCCGGTCTGCAATTTCCCAGACTGCCAGCCAGAACAGGATGATCAGGGCCGATTTGACCCTGTTCTTTTCCTGTTTTGGAG
>CAVEKJ010000414.1:0-2308 GCA_963616205.1 Prevotella sp. | reverse complement strand
GTTTACAACAAGCTGACCATTTCCTGCAAGAATAATATTAGCAGGTGTTGTTCCATCAGTCTTTGTATTTTCAGTAATCACCGGTTCTCTATCTGTTGCATCCCCGCCATTCTCAATAAAAACATTTCCCGTACTATAGACAGCACCTTTATCTGAGTTGTTAGCCTGAATCGTACCACCTGAAATATGGACAATTCCACCTTCATTAAAAATAGCTGCTGCAATAGCTGTATCTGCCCCTACTTTATTATTGGTAAGTGTGATACCGGTTGACATTGAAAATTTTGCACCATCAACTACATGGATCAAAGCTCCTGTTGCCTGTGTTTCACCATTAACAGAACCATCAACAATAAGTGTACCTGCACTGGCACCATTATCGAGATTTCTCTTCATCATATAGAGAACACCGCTTACTTCAAAAAGATTACCAGTATAGCTGTCTGCACGCTGTATTTTGGCAGTTTCATCTGCGCCAACAATCAAAACACCTTTATTTGCCGGAATCGTCACTGCTTCTGTAAGCTGGACTGTTCCACTGATAATGATCGTCTTAAGATCATCTTTATTAACATTATTAATATCAATGTCTGGAGCTTCAGCAATAGCTGCTCTTAATCCAGCCTCGTCTGTTACTATTGTTCCTTCTACTGTCTCCGTCTGCTCCTCAGCTGCCTGTTCCTGTGTCTGCTCCTGCTGCTGCACTTCTTCTGCCTGGGCCTGAGCTTCCGCAGCTGCCTGTGCGTCTGCCTCTGCCTGGGCCTGCTGTGCTGCCTGTGCTTCTGCGGTTGCCTGTGCTTCCGCCTCTGCCTGGGCCTGAGCTTCTGCCTCTGCGGCTGCCTGTGCATCTGCTTCCGCCTGGGACTGGGCATCTGCCTCTGCCCGATCGTCTGCAGTTGCTCCGTCATCTACAGCTTCTGTATTCTCGTCTGCAGTCTGCGCCTCTGCCTCTGCTACTGCTCCGGTATCTTCAGCGGCAAATGCTGCGGCAGGTGCCATTCCAACTGTCATGGAACCGGCAAGCAGGACTGCAAAAAGTTGCTTTTTTTTCATTTATAAGTCCTCCTGTTATGAGTTAGTCTGTTTAAATCCAATTATAGTGAAGTATAGCACAACACTTCAAAAAAGTAAAGCGGACTGAAAGATCCGCTTCACTGACTTTTTTATGGACGTACCTGACCATTACCGTAAATAATATACTTGGTGGTCGTCAGTGCCAGAAGTCCCATAGGGCCTCTTGCATGAAGCTTCTGGGTACTGATCCCGATCTCCGCACCAAACCCGAATTCATTTCCATCGGTAAACCGGGTGGATGCATTGACATATACTGCCGCTGCATCTACCTCATCCAGGAACTTCTGGGCATGGGTATAATCATTGGTAATGATGGCTTCCGAATGTTTTGTATTATATTTATTGATATGAGCAATGGCTTCCTCCACGGAATCCACCACTTTTATAGAAAGGATATAGTCCAGATATTCGGTTCCCCAGTCTTCCTCTGTTGCAGGAACTGCTCCCGGCATCAGAGCTTTTGCCGCCTCATCTGCACGGACCTCCACATGTTTCTCCTTGAGGCGTCCGGCCAGCACCGGCAGGAAATCATCTTTTACTTTGCGATTGACAAGAAGAGATTCGCATGCATTGCATACTCCCACACGCTGGGTCTTGGCATTGATCACGATATCTGCTGCCATCTGAAGATCCGCCGTCTCATCCACATAAATATGACAGTTTCCGGTTCCTGTTTCAATGACAGGGATCGTACTCTGGTTTACAACGGCTTTGATCAGACCTCTTCCTCCTCGTGGGATCAGTACATCCACATACTGATTCATCTTCATAAATTCCGCAGCCGTCTCTCTGGATGTATCCTCGATCAGCTGGATGGCATTTTCTGTGATACCGCAGGCTTTCACTGCCTCACGGATACATTTTACAATGGCAGTATTGGAATGGATCGCATCGCTTCCACCTTTCAGGATCACAACATTTCCGGTCTTAAAGCAAAGACCGAATGCATCCGAAGTAACATTGGGACGTGCTTCGTAAATGATACCGATCACACCTAACGGAACTCTTTTCTGTCCGATCAGAAGTCCGTTGGGCCGTTTTTTCATACCTGTAACCTCTCCGATAGGATCTTCAAGACCAGTAAGCTGACGAAGTCCGTCTGCCATTCCTTCAATCCGCTGTGGTGTCAGCATCAGACGGTCGATCAGGCCTTCCGGCATCTGGTTCTTCTTTCCGTTCTCCACATCCAGAGCATTGGCATCCAGGATCTCTTCGGTATGAGCCACAAGTGCCT
>CAVEKJ010000413.1:1135-2311 GCA_963616205.1 Prevotella sp. | reverse complement strand
CCTTATGACACAGGTAGATGCAGTGATGCAGCAGGTATACCAGCAGGAGAAGCAGTTTGATACAAAGCTTTTGGAGCAGCTGGGAGAAAAAGCCTATTATCATTCCATCTACAATATGCAGAAAGAAACCGGTCTGGCATTCAGCTTTACTCATGTGAGCAGGAAGCAGATCAACCAGGCTCTGCAGATGAAATGGTCCGGAAAACATTTTTCAGACCGTATCTGGCAGAACACGCAGCAGCTTGCAGATACTTTGAAAGATGAATTGCTGATCAGTCTCCTTACTGGCCGGACAGATCGGGAAACCGCAGAATCCATCCAGGCACAGTGCGGAGGGGGAGCAAAGCAGGCCAGGCGATTGGTAAGAACAGAATCCTGTTACATGGCAGGAGAGCTGATTGCACAAAGCTACATTGACTGCGGGATCAAGAGTTATCGCTATGTGGCTGTGTTGGATCTCCGTACCAGTAAGATCTGTCGGGCGCTGGATGGAAAGGTTTTTCAGGTGAAAGACCGGAAAGCCGGAGTGAACTATCCTCCCATGCATCCATATTGCCGCTCTACAACGATTTCTGTCATAGATGATAAAATCCTCAGGAACATGAAAAGAAGCGCCTACAACCCGGAAACGGGGCGCACAGAGATGGTTCCTGCGGATACGACCTATGAACAGTGGTACGAGAAATACGTCAAAGGAAACCAAAAAGCAGAAGCCCAGGAAAAGGCAGTCAAGAACGCCTCATCAGATCGGAAACAGTACGATCAGTACCGGGAACTCCTTGGAAAAGACATGCCGAAACATTTTGCAGATTTCCAGGAAATGAAGTATAATGAACCTGAGAAGTGGGAACTGCTCAGGGATTATGCTCATTCAGTGAAAAATGGAATGATATCTCCACTATCCGGTTTTAAGAATTATCAGAAGATCTATGATGAAATCAATGAAAAAGTTGTTGGAGTCAAAACTTCTGAGGGAACCGAAGTAACCAGACAGAGCAAGCATTTCATGGAGAGGGTGATCGGAACTATGAAAGATCCCAAAACGGGAAGACCACGATCAGGAGTTACTGTGGAAGGAATACAGGATGCACTGGAGAATCCGGCAAAGGTATTTCCTGTGAGAACGGATCCTGGTGGAGAAAAAAGTCAGAAATATATGGGCAAAAATGGAACAGT
>CAVEKJ010000413.1:0-1125 GCA_963616205.1 Prevotella sp. | reverse complement strand
GGAACAGTTTCAGTAGATCCAGATACGGGAGTTCTGATTCAATGTAATCCAACAGATTCAGATTATGTGAGGAGAATAAGAAATGGAAATGCGAAGATTTGAACTGACGAATGAACAAATTGAATTTCTTAAAGAAATGTATCCTGACAATGAACTTGTTCAGAGAGTACTGAGTCATGAAAACAATGGAGTATTTGAAGTAGATGTGGATACCAAAATTGATTTTATGGAGTACATGGAAGATGAGTCGGTATATTGGATGAATCCACATCATGAACCATCAGAGAAAACGTATATGCTCGAATCAATAAGGGATGATATTTATTATCAGACCAACTGATACCACCAGTCAGAAATGACCGGTGGTCTTTTTATAATTTCCTCTTGACTTTTCGTGTACACAGTAATATATTTATCGTGTACACAAAAAGTGAGGTGAAGAATATGAGTCCAAGAACAGGTAGACCGAAAAGTGATAATCCTAAATCTGAACAGATTAAGATTAGAGCAACAAAGCAAGATAAAGCATTGTTGGAAACGTGCTGTGAGGTAACAGGAAAAACACAGTATGAAGTTGTCATGGAAGGAATCAATAAGGTCTATGCTGAAAACAAAAAATAAGAAGTTGCACCCGCTACCAACGAAAACAACTTCTTATTTAAACCAGAAGCTTTTGCATCTGACAAATCTATTCTATCAGATGCAGAGGCTTCTTTCAAGAATCAAAATTTGAAGGGAGTTTTTATTATGCAGTTACCACAGACCGTAGAAGTGGAAGGGATTAGAGTTTTAACAACAAAGCAGATTGCAAAAGAGTATGGAACAAATGAATCTGCAATTCGAACTAATTTTTCAAGAAATCGAAGCAAATTTGTAGAGGGAAAACATTACATTGCACTTACGGGTGATGAACTGAGAAAATTTAAAGACGACATTACACGATGTAATGCTGTTAAAGGGAACGACATTACACATTGTAATGCTGTGGGAATCAGAACGAATCTATTATATCTCTGGACAGAAAAAGGAGCTTTGCTCCATGCCAAATCCCTTAATACAGATAAGGCATGGCAGGTATATGATTATCTGGTAGATTTTTATTTCAGAGTTAAAAAGAAAGAACCG
>CAVEKJ010000412.1:0-2318 GCA_963616205.1 Prevotella sp. | reverse complement strand
GTTCTGTTCTCTCCTTTTCTGATATCAGCTGGTGCAGTTTTTCATCTAATTCCTGTTTTTTGTCTTCGGAAAGCTGTACCCAGGTATCAGTGAGTCTGGCTGTTTCCTGGATTGCATCTTCATAGCCGGTAAGTGCCGCAAATGGAGAAAACTGTGCCGCTCGGTCGTAGAGTGGCATCTGTGGATGTGTCTTGGAAACATGATGGGGCAGGTTTATGATATCTTCGTATTTGCCTTTTGGCTTTTTTTCCATTTATGCTCTGTGGCCTCCGATCTGATTGTTCCGTTCTATAGTGGTGGAACCTTCCTGTAAACTGCTGCCTTTCAGTATGGCGTTTTTTCCAAATTTCTTCTTTACGGAAAGCATGGCTTCCTGGAGTTTCCGCTCTTTTTCCTGCTTTTCTTTTTCTGCTTTCTGCTCTGCCTTTGATACATCGGATGCAAGGTAATCCGTGAACAGATTCATCTGCTGATATACCGGTTCTGACGCTGCTGTTTTTTCATCGGTGAGATGATTAGCTGTGATATAAAGCCGACGGATCAGAAGATTTTTATCTGTAATCCTCTCATACAGATCAAGGACTGCTTTCATAATAGCAGATGTTGACGAAGTCGGATGATCCAGATTTACCGTTCCATGACCATGTTTTGGGATTTTCCTTCCATAACGGTCCGTTTTTATTTCACCCTGATATTTTTTTCCACTGGAGGAAGTTTTTAAATTTCCGATATCGTAACCTATGGTAAGGATCAGCTGATCGGTCACCAGTCTCTTTTCCACAAGCTGAAGAACCAGCATGTCTGTCATCTCACGTACGATCAGCTTCGTCTGTTCAAAATCGCAGGGACAGTGCAATACCTGCCCGGAACCGATGCTGTTTGTTTCTGGTTTGTATGCCTTGATCAGCTCCATAGTCACCGGTTCGTATCCCCATGCATGATCGATCAGAAGTTCTGCGTTGACCCCGAACATTTTGTAAAGAAGATCTTCATTATAGTAATCCCGTACGCCACCCAGGGAACATCTGGCGATATCTCCCATGGTGTAAAGTCCTACTTCTTCCAGTTTCTTCCTGTATCCTGCTCCTACACGCCAGAAATCTGTCAGTGGCCTGTGATCCCACAGAAGCTCCCGATAAGACTGCTCCGTCAGCTCTGCGATACGCACACCATTTTTATCTGGCGTTACATGCTTGGCTCCGATATCCATGGCGATCTTACAGAGATAAAGATTCGTTCCGATCCCTGCCGTTGCTGTGATCCCGGTTTCTTTCATTACATCGGCGATCATTTTTGCGGCAAGCTCTCTGGCTGTCATCTGATACATTCCAAGATAATGGGTGACATCCATAAAAACCTCATCTATAGAATAGACATGCATATCCTCTGGTGCCAGATATCGAAGGTAAACATTATAAATCCGGGTGCTGTAATCCATGTACAGTGCCATCCTCGGCGGTGCTGTCACATAAGAAACTGCCAGTTCCGGGTGTGCTCTCAGTTCATCAGAAGACCAGGATTCTCCGGTAAATCGTCTTCCCGGTGCTTTTGTGACCCGTGCCTGATTGACTTCTTTTACACGCTGGACCACCTCAAAAAGCCTTGCTCTTCCCGGTATCCCATAGGCCTTCAAAGAAGGGGAAACTGCCAGACAGATGGTTTTCTCGGTGCGCTCTTTATCTGCTACAACAAGATTAGTAGTCAGTGGATTTAAGCCCCGCTGCTGACATTCCACAGACGCATAGAATGATTTCAGATCGATAGCAATATAGATATGTTCTTCTTTTTTATCCATGGACACACCTCCGGAGATTTTTCTTCTTTTATTATATCAGAAAATGTGTTCGATTATAGATTTTTTTCTCTTTTTTACACAAACAAACTCCTTCAGTCTTACTTGCTGAAGGAGTTTGTTCTATTTTATGCATTTTTCTTTCGATTTCTCTGTATCACACTGCTTTTAAACGCCTTATACATTGCTGGTGACAACTCTGGTGCATCTTCATCTGGTACGATAGGTGATTTTTTCGCATTCATAACTTCCTGTATTTGCTCTTTTGTCGGTTTTTGTCCTTTATCAATAGTAAATGTTTTGATCATAATAGAGCCTCCTCTCTGATTCTATTGCTAATCTCGCTGAGATCAACCGGATATTCTCTTTTCTTTCAGTAAATACTACAAACAAAACTTCACCAACACATCCTATTGCAATATACCTATCCTCTTCTGTACTATAATAAATCGGACATTCGCATTCCGCTTTGCTACATGCTCATGAACACAATCGTTTTACGATTGCGTTCAAAATCATACATTTC
>CAVEKJ010000411.1:0-2319 GCA_963616205.1 Prevotella sp. | reverse complement strand
AGCAGGATCGCCGTACCAGATATACCAGGCAAACCATAAAGGAAACTTTTTTAGAATTATTAGAGCAGAAAAATTTTACCAAAATCACAGTCACTGAAATCTGTAAAATTTCTGAAATAAACAGAGGTACTTTTTATCTGCATTATTACGATATTCATGACGTATTGGAAGATATTTTAAATGATATAGCACAGGATATGAAAACAACGGTAGAACATTTATTTTGCCCAAACCAGAAAAACTGTTCCTATCCTTTCTGCCAAAAGATTCAAATGGAAACAAAATACAGATCTCTGTTTCTGGATGATACGATTGCTCCCATTCTTCTGGAAAAAATAGCAGAAAATACAAAAGAAGGCTACGTGACCTGGCTTATGTCACACAGCCTCCTGACCTTTGAACAGGTTGAATCTGTCTTTTATTTTCAGATGAATGGCTGTCTCAGTATTAATCGTCTGATGCTCCATAATCACTGTAACGACTGGAAACAAATCCAGATAACCATTGACACATTTATCAAAGCAGGTCTGGAAAGTTTTCTAATCCATGATCAGAGAGAAGAAAACGCTTCCGATAATTTTTGCAGCAAAATTTCTCCGACTGTCACCGCATCTTCTACACTAAGATAGTGATCTGCATTACTCTGGAGAAATATTTTTCCAGATGCGGGGAATTCATCGTCAGCAAACCATATCTTTAAAGTTACCGGATATCGTGGCAAAACTGGAAAAACAGCACAAAGGTCTGCTTTTGTTTCTATAAATTCTGCCCCTAAACGCAGACAGGCATTTTGAATCTCTGTCGGTTCTTTATCCAGCAGGATCTTCTCCAACACCTGCTCCGCTGTCCGGTCAAACTTTGTTCCCCTGATCAAACCATCCTTCAGGTTTCCAAAAGTAATCTGTTTTCGTGAAATTTCTGCTCCATCTGCCATGTCAAGATAATGTAATAAAATCAGATGATGCCATTCTTCCATCTTTTGATTGATATGGAAATCGGGAAGCCGGATCTTTATTTTTTCGTCAAAGCTCCTTACTTCCAACTGATTCTCTTCACTGTAAAAAACAGCTCCGCTTTTCATAGCGATCTCTTCCGCAGAGCGACCTTTTAACCGATTTACAGCAACCTGCAGCATTTCCTGAAACGCACGGTTTTCCGTTTTATTTTCCATAAGATCTCCTTTTGAAATACTCTGTCCTATCAGCCCCCAAATTAATGCTTATGCAGAGCCTTTGGCGGTTTCATAAACCTGGCCTTGTCCGGATTTTCTTTCATCCACTGTTGGGCGAAATCCATTACCTCCATCATAGTCTCATAATCTTTTCCATGAAAACAGCACTTTGGACATGTCGGACATGGCCAGCCCTTATTTTTAAATCTGCATGCATCCAAATGTCGGTATGTTTTTAATAAATTCGCTTCATATTCATCTTTGGATTGTGAAATCTCTTTGTTTTCACGGTAATAAAGTTGATACATCTTTTTGGTCATCGTTTTTTTGACTTTAGTGTATAAACTTTCTTTCAATTTGTCTATGATCAGCATATCATAATCCTCCATAAACCGTATTGCTGTGTTGACTTTTTCCTTAAATTTTATTATAGTTGTAATTATATTATTTACAATCATCAAATTAGAAAATCTGTACAAGTCCTCAACACATTTAAAAGAACTGTTGAGAATTTGAAACATATTTGTCTCAAATCATGGAAACAAAATATTATAAGGAGTTTCTTATCATGAAATATTCAACGAAATTAAGCGACACTGTTCATGTGATGGTTCTGATTGCAATCAATCAGGAAAAATCGCTCACCAGCACATCTATTGCAGAAAGCGTCCATACAAATCCCGGCTTTGTCCGCCAGCTCATGTTAAAATTAAAAAAAGCCGGACTTATGACCAGTGTAGCTGGGCATGCCCGTCCTTCTATTTCAAAACCAGCAGACCAGATCACATTGCTGGATATTTATAAGGCAGTTGAGGGGGATAAACCACTGCTCCATTTAGATACGCATACCAACCCAGATTGTGGTGTTGGTATTAACATTCAGTTATCTTTGCAGGGATTTTATAATGAAATTCAAAAAACTGCTGAAGAAAAAATGAATGCGATCACTTTGCAGAATATTATAGATACCTACTATCAGCGGACATCTATAGAAAATAACTTACAGAATATTATTTGACAGGAGAACACTTTCATGTACCTTCAGCAAATACGAAATGCCACCATTTTTTTATATTATGGTGGAAAAAAATTTTTAATTGATCCTGTGTTAGCCCCAAAAGGAAGCTGGCCTCCTTTTCCTAATTCGA
>CAVEKJ010000410.1:1865-2326 GCA_963616205.1 Prevotella sp. | reverse complement strand
CTTCTGTATAGTACCACCCACCAGCTTCATCAAATTTCATGAGACTCTGCTCATTCAGATCATTCTGATAAGTCTGCTTACGGCTGTCCCACTGAAGCACCGTAAACTCTGCACCTGTCAGCACTTCTCCGGTATAAAGATCTGTTTTTTTCAGACGGATCACACCGGCATATTTCTTTACCGGCTCATTGACAACTTCAAAAGAAAGGCTGGCATCCATATCTGTGATATCCACTTCCTGTTCCCAGTTCCCCGTATATCCAGGTGGCGTCTTTGTTTCTACGACCCGAAATTTACCTTCATTATCTGCGGTTTTCAAAAGTTCACCGGTTACATAAAGCTCACTGGAGCTGTCATAATCCAGAAGCGTTCCCTCTGTTTTGTAAGATTTTTTTGCCGCACTGTATTCATAAAGTGTAAATTCCGCTTCTTTCAGGATATCTCCCGTTTTTGCATCGATC
>CAVEKJ010000410.1:0-1855 GCA_963616205.1 Prevotella sp. | reverse complement strand
TCCTTCTTTTTTCTTTTTGATAGTTCACCGCATCAAACAAAAATTCCTGCTGTGCGCCTGGTTCCTCCAGCCGAAAATCTTTTTGCCAGTTTCCTGTATAATTTTTAGGAGCTTTTGTCTCCTTAACACGGAATTTTCCCTGGTTATCTTCTGTATAATAAAATTTCCCGGAATTATAAATACGTTTCTGTCCATCATAAGTCAGTATTTTTAGCGCTCCGTAACTTTTATTTTTTTTACTCCACTGATACAGTGTAAATTCAGCTCCAGAAAGTGGATCACCTGTATCGCCATCTTTTTTTCTGACAGACAGCGTCCCGGTAATATCCATAATGTCCGTTACATTCACGGTTATTGTCTTGCCTGTGGACACGGTAAAATTTTTAACGGTTGTGTTCAGTTTATATCCCGTTGCGGCTTTGGTTTCTTTTACATAATATTTTCCGGGAACCAGTTTTGAGAAAGTGATCTCTCCACTGGCATTTGTCGTGCCAGTTGCGATCTTCTGATCTTTACTGTACATGATCCGGTACCCGGAAGACAGATCTTCTGCCGCAAATAATCCATACTGTGCACCCTGGATCAGCGTTCCTGTATTTGGCTCTTTTTTGATCAGCTTTGCATTCCCATGAGTCGACGGCTTTACAGAAAACGAAACGCTTCCTCTTGTTCCCTGATACACATAGGCACCAAAGTCCTGCACTCCGTCCTTTCCCGCCTGTGCACTTCCATCTACCAGGATATAAGATACCGGCTGAAGCAGCATCTTACAGGAAAATTTCTTTGTGGCAGACGCATTTAACGGAAAGATCAGAAAAAAATATGCTCCCTCTTTCAGGTTCAGGCTTGTTCCTGACATCATTTTTGGATTGGTTTTCTGTGAATTATAATCTGCCGCACTGTTCCAGTAGGCAAGCAGCCATTTTTCAGAGGCGCCTCTGGTTATCGTGATCCCGTTCCCCGCTCTTGCTCCGTCTGTAACCTTCATAAGAGTACTCATCTGAAACCCGTCTTTCATACTGTCCGGCACAAAAGGAAAACCTGTTGGTCTGCTTCGAAATACACTTAACGGGATTGTCTTTCCGGCTGCCGATGTCCAGTTACCCGCTTCCGCAACCGATACCGTTACTTTGTTTCTTGCCGGGATCGTCAGGGTCTTGATCTTATCGATCAACCGATTTACACCCACATGCACCACTTCTGCTTCTGTTGCATATCCACGGTCATTGAAATATACCTTTGACAACGCAATATGAGTAAATACATACCGGTTCTGCCATTTTGACCAGTCCACATGGCTGCAGGAAGGATCATATCCTGTTCCCAGATCTCCCGGTCCCCCGTAACCAAAGTATAAAAGTTTCTGGATCGCAGCATTGGTCAGTGCTTTTACGGCCTCACTTTTCAGTGTCGTACTGTCCAATCCGTCTTTGGTTGCCTTCAGGCAGTACAGCGGAGAAACCTTCTCTGCTCCTGTATCATCGATATAGTGTACAGAGCGATAGGTACATCCCATACGTGTTTTATTTCCGGACCCTATAAAGTCATTGGCTTCCGTCCAGATCTCATCGCAGTAAACTCTGGTCCAGCTGTCCAGATAATACCGGGACGGAGAGAGCGCTGTAACTGCAACCGGATTTTCTCCTTCAGAAACCATTTCCCCGCTTCCTGCTTCCCGGATCTCTTCCGGGATCGCTGCGGAAAGCGCAATGATCTCCCCGTTTTCAATCTCCTGGATCAGCTCCTGATCTTCCTGGCTTTCTCCTGTAAGAAGTTCTGCATTTTCTTCGGTAAAAACAGTAAATCCCGGTTCTTCCGGCTGCTCTGGTATCTCTGTCAGTAAAGTCTCTTCTTT
>CAVEKJ010000409.1:0-2334 GCA_963616205.1 Prevotella sp. | reverse complement strand
TTCATCCGAGCCAAATTTTCTAGCTCGGTTTTTCATAGATCATTTGACACTATCACAATATCTTATTTTATCCTTTTTCCCGTATGTTCTTATTCCATCCGGAACTTTCCCCATTTCGGGCTGTTATTTATCTCTCAGAATAACTCTATCTTTCCATATTCTCCGTCAAATCCCGGTTTCCGAACAACTTCTCCGGCTCGAAGCCGTCGGATTCCCTCTGCCAGGACATCGCCTCCCGCAGTCCGGATATCCTCACACGGTATCTCCCTCAGAATTTCAAACTCCGCTCCAAGCTGTTCCAGCAGCCGCTCATACTGCCCCTGAACTTTTTTACTTGCTGTGGAGAATCCCACGCAGTCAGAAATCACCTCCGGCAAAGGCACCAGGCTTTCATAGGGGCGTCCGCTCTCCGGCATGGCCACCTCGTCTTCATCCCTGTCAGAAAGCTGCAAAATTCTGTGATCCACGCCCATGGTGAGTTTCTTTCCACAAACCGGACAGATACCATTATACTTTTCTGCCTCTCTCGGGCTCAGGCAAACGCCACATTTCCGGTGTCCGTCATAATGATACTTTCCCTCTTCCGGGAAAAATTCTATAGTTCCTTCAAGACCTTCCCCCTTCTGCACCGCATTCCACAAGCCCCGGTAGGAAAGCTCAATATCCAGAAGATCTGCTTCCCGTCCAAGTTTTGACGGGGAATGTGCATCAGAGTGTGATACCAGCTGATATCCATCCAGTGCCGAAATCTGCCAGTTCATCACCGGGTCTGAGGACAGTCCGGTTTCCAGTGCATGAATATAGGGCGTCAGATTCTCAAAGCACTCTTCTATGGTATTAAATCCGGATTTTGCCCCAAACAGGGAAAAGTGCGGCGTCCATATATGCGCCGGAATATACATGCCTTCCTCGCTGACTTCCAGCATGATCTCCAGAAGGTCATGACAGGGCAGGCCAAGGATCGGACGCCCGTCTGAGTGTATATTTCCAATCTTTTCCAGCCTTGCGGCAAAATCATCCGCTTCCTTGAATCCGGGAAGCAAGATCAGGCTGTGCACTTTCCTGGTCCTGCCGCCTTTTTTATAAATAGAACTGATCTCACCGGACAGCACGAACCTGGGTGCTTTTCCCGGATATCGGGCGGCCTCCGGCAAAATATACTCTTCTTTCAGCCGGAACAGCCCCTGTTCTGCCGGAATCAGCTTTTCTTTCAGTTCCTGCCTCCAGACAGGGTGTGTCATATCTCCGGTTCCAATCAGCGTAATCCCCTTTTTCCTGGCCCACAGATCCAGCATCTCCACGGTTCCGTCTTTACTTGTTGCCATGGAAAATCTGGAATGAATGTGTAAATCTGCGATCTGATTCAAAATTTTCCCTCCTGTACCAAAACAATGTTTCCAGTAAAATCTTCATATCGGTATTATAATTTCCCGCCGTTCACATGTACATCCTGTCTTCTGGTAAAAAACGCAGACAAAGAAATTACTGTCTTCTTTGTCTGCGTTAATGACTGAACCATATATAATCCGACAACTCAGATATCCTTATAATAAGCCGGTGAAATTACATCGTATTCCCTGCAGGAACATCCGTTTTCGTAGCTGTCACAGCAGTCACAGTTAGAGCAGTACATGTGGGCGTCATTGATGTAGAACAGGCCGCCGTACTGCATGGAAGTCCGCTGGTTCTTGGACTTTTTCTTGCTGTTGTCGTAGTAGGCTCCGTTGGGGATTATCATGTTCTCCGGAGAAAAGCTGCTGAAATCGAAGAAATGGGATTCCGTTCCGTGATGAGGTACCTTGATGCACCAGTAGTGCTCGTGGAGCTGGATCTTTCCATCGTAGTTCTCTGCGATCATCTTCATATACTGGGGCTGTACGTCGCCGGTGAACAGAAGATTCAGCTCGCCGTCGTTGGTATTCTGGAATGCCAGGCTGATCTTGTGGCGGAACTGGCGCAGGGAATGTCCCTGTTTTTCCGCACTTTCCAGAAGTGCCTGAAATTCCGGTGTAGCCTGAAGTTCACGGAATTTCTTTTCCAGTTTTTCCGGATTGGCACGGCGTGTTTTTTCTTTTTCAGATATTTCCGGATCTTCGGACGTATTCTCAGCTGCTGTTCCTATGGATTCACGGACAGGCAAAGTATCTCCCAGGTCCAGTTTCTCCTGTGCATATTCCGCAGATGTATCTGCGCTTTTCGGCTCTTCTGTGTTCTCATCCACAGATAAACTACCAGATTCATTTTCTGTCTTTTCATCCTCTGTCATGGATAAAAACAGCTGACGCCCAGTCTTAAAACCGCTTCGTATGTTTTTTCTTTTTCGGTAAGAAGCTC